>JBLIDB010000177.1:0-10621 GCA_047634015.1 Saprospiraceae bacterium | reverse complement strand
ATGGTTTATCGAATATTTTCAATCTATGGTTTTAACCCAAAGTTGATAAAAATACATACTATGTATTCCAAACTCCTGAGCATAGGCAAAATTGCCGCTTAATTTATTACCGAACCATTGAGTTATATACCTTTCCAAAAATAAGAAAGTTTACTTGAAAGTTCGTTGACCAAGAGTTCCTGTAAAAGATCCGTAACCTCAAACAAGAAGAGTATTTAAAAGGGTAGCTCTTTACGATTCTACTTCGTAATATATTTTATAAAATTTTCGTCCATCGTCATCGCGACCGGCCTCAATCATATTCCGCTCCCCATGGATGTATACATGAAAGTTCTTATCGAGTTTCAATATACTCTTAAAGTCTTTAGAACCTTTTTTTACGGCTTGATCTGAGATGCCATAATTGTTAGGCAACTCGACATTGAGATCCGTCTCGTATGCATCTTTATACTTGTTGAAAGAGGAGATTACTTCTTCATTCCCAAAGATCTCTTCTTGAAACTCCTTCTCCTCGAAAGCATCATTCTTTTTGAAATACTCTCCACTTCGATGTAGTACATCTAATTGATCAGTCTTAGTTACGTCAAAGTCCTCTGTCATCTGATGCGAGACATAGGACTGGGCCAAGTTCATATATTGTAATGTCTGATGGTACGCATCTTCTCTGGCCTTTATATTCAGAAAGTCGCCTTTCCAGTATTGTGCTTCTTTTGAATTGTTAGATCTGTCGATTATAGAAAGCACATATTCTTCTTCGCCTCCAGTTTTATAGATTAGGCACCCTTTATCCAGTTTTTTAATATTCAGTCCTACATCATGAGACATAAAGTAGTTTCCATTCTGCTTGGTAAGTTTTAGGAAGTCGTCTTTTGTCTCTGACTTAAAGATTCCTATGGCATCTATGATTTCATCTTCTTGATAAATATGATCGAAGCGCACGACATAGAGATCTCCAGATTTAATATTAGGATGAACAGAGCATTGATAGAGGTGTGATGCTATGCTTCGGGATATGTCGTGTAGGTTGCTATCGTGTTTTAAAATTTGATCTACCAAGAGCTTTATGGGATTGAGCGCTGCATCGCCATTGCTAAATGTGAAATTATAATAGTCAGGGCGTTCTACTAATCCAGAAAGGAAATATTGCTTTAGAAAACTAAGCGGTATTTCTCCTTGTACTACTAAGGGGGTATCTGACAACTGCAATTTCCCTCCCTCACTATGATTGAGATGATGCACACTTGCTTCTTTTATTTCGCTATTTGACCAATCAAACATTTCTTGTAATTTTCGTTTTATAATTCTTAAATCAATTCACTATTCCTCTTCTGAAAATGAATTGAACATGGCTAAACGATTCAATTTTTCTTCAACCAGTTCATGCATATATTTAAGCGCAAAGTCCATTCCTGTTTTTACGATTTTCTTACTTGCCCAAGAAACTAATCCTGATCTCTCAAATTTTCCAGAAACCGTTAGTTCGTTTTCAGTTCCAGTTATTGGGATTATATCTGCGAGCATATATAGTTTCATTCCACCTATCGTACTTTTATGCTTGCCATCTATCTTTATAGAGTGGGGACGCGTGAGGTCATGGATATGAAAATCTGCAAAATAGCTTCCAGAGAATTTTCCAAAATCAAGGTTTATAGTAATCCGCACTTCATCTTGACCCGTCTCCTCATAGGCACTTACTTGTGGAAAAGTAGATGCGAGTCCTTCAAAGTCGGCCATAATATCAAATATGGCTGCTGCAGGATGCGCATAAATTTTAGATGAAGAGAAGTCCATAATTTATCGTTCTAATTTTGAGAAGAACTTAGATACCTTGTCAGTAATTGTTCCTTCCGCCTCTAAAGCACGTATAAATGCGCTTCCTATAATAGCACCATTACTATGTGAGCATGCTTCGGTGTATGTTTCCTTATCATGAATTCCAAAACCTATGAGGGTAGGAGTATTTAGCTTCAAGGCGTTTATTCGTTGAAAGTACTCCTTTTGCACAGTATCCAGATCTTTTGCCGATCCTGTAATACTTGATTTTGAAACTACATAAATAAAAGCACTGCTCAATGTATCGGCTTGATGGATCCGCTCATTAGAAGTCTCTGGGGTAATAAGAAAGCTGATACCTAAGTTATTCTGCTCAAAAAGCAAACGGTATTCTTCCTCATATTCATCCATCGGTAGATCTGGAATAATTAATCCATCTACTCCAGATAGGTTACATTCTTTTAGAAACTTTTCAGGTCCATATTGCAGTACTTGGTTGTAATAACCCATCAGTATGATAGGCGTCTCAACAGTCTTTCTAATTTCTTTAATTTGTTGAAATATCTTACCTAAAGTAATGCCATTGGCAAGTGCTTTTTGACTACTACCTTGGATAGTTGTGCCGTCCGCTAATGGATCTGAGTAGGGTAGACCTACTTCGATGAGATCTACGCCGTTCGCATTCAGTGCTGTAATGATACGGCCTGTATCTTCAAGCCGAGGATGCCCAGCGGTGAAGTATACATTTAGCACTTCCTGAGATTTATTTTTGAATAATAATGTTATTCTATTTTTCATAAGTCTCTTAATCTAAAATCACTTTATTGACCTAATGGCGAAAATCTTCTACAACACCGTCCATATGATTGACATAAGTTGATAAATCTTTATCTCCACGACCACTCAGATTTATAATGACAACATCATCAGGATTGAATTCCATTTTTTCCAAAGCGGCAAACGCATGCGCTGTTTCAAGAGCGGGGATAATTCCTTCTGTCTTGGCAAGCATCATAGCAGCCTCAAGGGCCTCATCATCCGTTACAGCATATACTTCTGCACGGCCACTATCGATGAGATGTGCATGTTGAGGGCCGATGCCAGGATAGTCCAATCCAGCGCTTATAGAATACGGTTCTATAATCTGACCATCTTCCGTCTGCATTAACAAGGTCTTACTACCGTGTATTACTCCCAGTGAGCCTAATACAGAGGTCGCGGCAGACATGCCAGTATCTATTCCTTTACCAGCCGCTTCTATAGCTACTAGTCTGACATCTGGTTCATCAAGATAGTGATAAAAAGCACCAGCAGCGTTACTGCCACCTCCTACGCAAGCGAGAATATAATCTGGATTTTCTCTACCTTCTTGCTCCTTTAGTTGCCATCTCATTTCTTCACTGATCACGGATTGAAATCTCGCAACCATATCTGGATAGGGATGAGGTCCAACTACAGATCCTATAATATAGTGTGTATCTTCAGGATTGTTAATCCAATCTCTTATGGCTTCGTTAGTAGCGTCCTTTAGTGTCTGGCTACCACTGAATGCAGGACGTACTTCAGCGCCTAACATTCTCATTCGCGCCACATTGGGCGCTTGGCGAGCGATATCAACTTTACCCATATATACGATACACTCGATACCCATTAAGGCGCACACTGTAGCAGTTGCTACTCCATGTTGTCCTGCACCTGTCTCCGCTATAATTCTTTCTTTACCAAGTCGTTGTGCCAAAAGAATCTGACCTATCGTATTATTAATCTTATGTGCGCCAGTATGGTTTAGATCCTCACGCTTGAGATATATCTTTCCCCCATATTTCTGAGATAACCTTTGTGCGAGGTATAGTGGGCTTGGCCGACCTACGTAATCTTTTAGAAGCTTTGCAAATTCTTTTTGAAAACCAGCTTCTGCCGTTATCTTTCTATAGTTCTCTGCTAAGAATTTTACATTACTATGCAACATTTCAGGAATGTAGGCTCCGCCAAACTTCCCATAAAAACCTTTCTCATCTACTTGATACTGCATATCAATTCCTTAATTTATTTATAAATAATGCGACAGCATCGCCATTCTTTATTCCTGGTTCTAATTCAAATCTACTATTGATATCTACCCCTTTAAACATAGGGTGGTCTATTGTATTTATATCTGCTGAGTCTTCCGGACCGATACCTCCACTTAGCAGAAAAGGGACATTCATTTTATAATTAGAAAGAAAGCCCCAATCAAACTTGTCTCCTGATCCACCGTAAGCATCCGTTTTGGTATCGAATAAAAAAGCATCTGCAAATTCGAATCCCGCCATGGATTGCCAATCAAAGGATGGATCTATACGCCATACCTTTATGATAGGTCTTAACTTTTGCGCTTCTTGGCAATATTCGATGGATTCATCACCGTGCAATTGTAACACATCTATATCGTATTGATCTATAGTCTGACGTAATTCATCCATATTGGCTTTTACATATACACCAATCCGTATCTCATTCTTCTTCGCCGGTAAGAGAGCATCATTTATATACCTCGATGAAGGTTTATAAAAATTGACTCCTACCATATCTACTCCTAAGTTGAGGATAGCATTGTAGTTTTCTACTTCTTTTATGCCGCATACTTTGACTATCATGATCGGGTTCTTTGTTTCATATAGTCATCAATAAATTCTTGACATGCTACACCAGGATCCTCCTGTTTCATAAACTGTTCGCCTATCAGAAAGCCTCGGAATCCATAGTCATAAAGCATGGCTACAGTAGCGGTTTCGCTTAATCCACTTTCTGAGACTTTAGGAACATCAGTTGGAAGTAGATCAAATAATTTTTTAGAACGCTCGTAGTCTACTTCGAATGTCGTAAGGTCTCTATTGTTGACGCCTACCATAGTTACATGGTCTGAGTATTTTTCAATTTGATCTTCAGAATGTAATTCTAAGAGTACCTCCATTCCTAATGATCTGGCCAATTGTGACAGATACGAAACTTCTTTGGTACTTAGAATCTCGCAAATCAACAAGATGATATCTGCACCTAACGCTTTGGCTTGGATTACTTGATATTCATCAATTATGAATTCCTTCCGAAGTAAGGGCATTGCAGGAAGCGCCGTTCTCACCGTTTTAATAAAAGAATCACTTCCACCAAAGAAATGCACATCCGTTAGTATCGATATTGCATCTGCTCCACCTTCTGCATATCCATTAGTCACTGCGAGAAGATCAGCATCCAGATTGATAGCAGATTTAGATGGAGACTTTCGCTTAAATTCTGCAATTACTCCAGTGGCATTCTCTCTACTTAATCGATCTACATAGCTATTACAAGAACGATTGAAGAATTTAGAATTCTCTAATGCCGTTTTAGAAGTCTGTTCTTTTGCAAGTTTGACTTCTTCTCTTTTATACGCTACTATTTTGTCGAGTATGTCCATCCGATGTAATTATTTGCTAATAGCGATCAATTTTTCAAATGCATTTAGCGCAGCGCCATTTTCTAATGCTTCTTTGGCCTTGTTGAACGAAGCTTCCAGATCTGAAACTTCATTGTAACAATCTATAGCTAATGCGCTGTTAGCTAAGACAACATTGGTTTGTGCTTCTGTACCTTTATTAGAAAGTACTTCAGTGAATATTTTGGCTGCCTGAGGAACGGTTTCGCCGCCAGAAATCTCATATAATTGATACTGAGGAAGATTGAATGTACTTGCGTCAAGCATATATTCGCCATTGTTAGTACTTACTACTTTCGTCTTGTCTGTCAATGAGACTTCGTCAAATCCTGACATTCCATGAACGATGGCATACTTATGGCCGATCTCTTCAAACAAGTATTTATAAAGTCGCTGCAAGTTCATACTGAATACACCTACCATCTGATGCGTTGGTTGGGCAGGATTAACAACGGGACCAAGCATGTTGAAGAAGGTCTTCATACCAAGTTCTCTGCGGATTGGACCCACGGACTTCAAGGCTGGGTGAAATAGCGGAGCATGTAGAAAGCAGATCCCTACTTCATTCAATTGACTCATTAAGCGCGAATGATTATTGGTAAACTGATACCCTAGATGTTCTAATACATTTGATGACCCGCAACCAGAAGAAACGCCATAGTTTCCATGTTTGGTCACCTTATATCCTGCACCTGCGACTACAAATGCTGATAGTGTTGAGATATTAAAAGTATTCTTTCCATCACCACCAGTTCCGCAGACATCAATAGTCTCTAATCCTTGACGATCAAAAGGAATACATAATTCTAATAGGGCTTGTCTAAATCCGCTTAATTCCTCAACGGAGATGGTACGCATCAGGTAAACAGTAATAAATGCTGCCACCTGTGCAGGATTGAACGATTCCTTAGAAATTCTAATGAGCGTATTGCGTGCTTCTTTAGCACTCAATGACTCATGATTCGTTAATTTTTCAAGTATTGATTTCATAACCTATTAAACATTAAGGAAATTAGCAAGCATTTGTTCTCCTGTAGGCGTAAGAATTGATTCGGGGTGAAACTGTACCGCATAAATTGGCTTCTCCTTATGCCGCATGCTCATAATCTCTCCCTTATCATCTTCAGAGGTAATGATAAAGTTATCGCTTAGCGTGTCCTTTTCCACCACCCAACTATGATATCTGCCTACATCAATAGGAGAGGGGATTCCTGCAAACAAAGGATCATCATTTATTACAGATACTGGAGTCTGAACTCCATGATAAACTTCATCAAGGTTTTTTATGGTAGCTCCAAATACTTCTGCGATTGCTTGTTGACCAAGACATACGCCCAGCATTTTCTTCTTGCCAGCATATTTCTTGATAACCTTCTTTAGGTCACCGGCTTCTTCTGGGATTCCAGGGCCTGGAGACAGGACGATATAGTCCATCGTATCAAGTACATCGTAGTCGATGACATCATTACGGACGACTTCTATAGGATGTCCAACAATCTCCTGGATGGCATGTACCAGATTGTAGGTAAATGAGTCGTAATTATCTATGATTATTATTTTTTTCATTTGCTTCAGTTCTACTTTTCTTAAATCACTTCCTTTATAAAGTCTCTGCGAGAACTATGGCTTTCTTTAAGGCAGCTAATTTATGATTCACCTCTTGTAATTCACCTTCTTCACGAGAACCAATTACGATTCCTGCGCCTGCCTGTCTCGTTAAGGTGCCTCCTTTACTCAAGAAAGACCTAATGATAATGGCATGATTCAAGTTTCCGTTAAAGAATATCAGTCCTATTCCTCCTCCGTAGAATGATCTGGAGTCTTTTTCATAGGTATTTATCAATGACATTGCTTTGAATTTAGGAGCGCCCGATAGAGTTCCCGCTGGAAATGTATCAGCGAATACTTCAAATGCCGTACTTCCTTTCTTCAATCTTCCTGTCACTTTCGATACGAGATGAATAACATGGCTGAAGTATTGGATTTCCTTGTACACATCCACACTTACCGTATCTGTATTTTTACTTAAGTCATTACGCGCCAAGTCAACGAGCATTACATGTTCAGAAGTTTCTTTTGGATCTGCTGACAGCAACTCCGCTTGACGTTCATCTTCTTTGGGATCACCAGTTCTCCTAAACGTACCGGCTATAGGATGAATCTCGGCGATTTGATCTTTCACGATAAGTTGTGCTTCAGGACTGGAGCCCAATATTTTAAAAGTCCCATAGTCAAAGTAAAAGAGGTAAGGACTTGGATTGATAGAACGCAGCGCCCGATAAACATTGAATTCATCCCCCTTAAAATCTTGGTGAAACTTTCGAGCCAGAACGATCTGGAACACATCCCCACGCTTACAGTGCTCTTTACCCTTTGTAACCATATCCATATAATCTTGATCCGTCATATTGGATCTTTCAGGACCATCTGCCGAGAATGCATAGGTCTGCACATCTCTATGATTGATGATATTTACTACCTCATCAAGTCGATCTTCTTCACCATCTGGAACATTGTCGATAATGTATATCTCCTCATGGAAGTGGTCCATAACGATAAGATAGCGATAGAAATCATAGCGCAGTTCTGGTATTCCTTCTGCTTCTTTATTGGGATCAAATTTGATCGTTTCGTATTGTTGTACAGCATCATAGCCACTATATCCTAATATTGCCAGATGCTGCATCATATCATCGTCAGCATTGAGCTCAATAGAATCCATAAAGTTGGCGATCTCAATGGCGATATCAAAGTCTGCCTTTTGAATACCATCAACGCTAAGGACACCTTTGTTTACGACTAGGGTAGCTTGCACATCAAATGCTATAAATGAAAGACTATCCTCTTTAGTCGCATAGCTGGAAGTCTCAAGTAGTTGCACTTGACTATAGCGATCTCGAAGCTTGAGATACATCCCAACCAGGGTATTGATATCTCCTATCATCTTACGATATACGGTATTATATTTCATGTTTTTCTTTCTTCTCTATCTTCCAAAAATAAAAAATGGCTCGTCGGAGTCCGACAAGCCATTTTTTATTATTTCATACAAATGAAGCTTCTCAGTTCCGACGTTGTCGTGAAGTCAAAAGCCACCAGTTTGTATTTGTGTTATTTCTCATTAAGACGCAAAGAAAGCAATCTTGGGAGGATACTACCAAATTATTAGGGTTTATTTTTCTGAGAGTGTATAAGGTTTGTGCGGTAGGAGGTCTATGATCTCGTGCGGCTATTGTTATCTAATGTTTTGTCTTTTTGTGGATTCAAGCTATGCTGTTCATAATTAGTTGGCAAGTTACTTAGGTCATAACATTTCTTGCCTCCCTATATCTATTACTCATTACGTGCGCTGAATAACCCATTAGCACATTAACTTCCCTTTTGCCACCTCCAACTTCTAAAGGAGCGCCCCTTGCTTAAGGGTATTTGCTAGTTCTTTTCTTCCTGCATTTGCACATTTCTTAATTATCCCATTAGCACATTAATTTCTACCTTTCCCCTCCTCCAACCCCTAAAAGGAGCGACCCACGCTTCAATGCATTTGCTTATTCTCTTCCTTGCTTCACAAGTACATTATCTAATTTTCTCATTAGCACATTAATTTTATCTTAGAATATTTATCTAACTTCAATTATCTACCAAAAATCAATAATGGAAATGATAAAAGATTCTTCATTTATATACTTGGCATTTTTAGTCTTTTTCGGACTACTGCACTTCTCAAGCTGTGATCAAGCCTCGAAGAATGTGATAGTAGAAAAGGATGTATACGTTCAGGGAGAGATGCCAGTCCAGCATGGAATGGAATTATTCAATATGCATTGTGCAAGTTGCCATAATTTTACAGAGAATCTAATCGGACCCAATCTATCGGGAGTAACCTCAGAAGTGGATAAAGCTTGGCTGACCCAATTTATTAAGAATCCAGTCGCAGTAATAGAAAGTGGCGATAAACGCGCTGTAGAACTATTTGAGAAGTTCAAGCAATATATGCCTCCATTTCCAACTTTGGGAGACGAGGATATTGAGGATATTTTAGGATTCATCCATAAATTCTCTCAAGCAGAAAAAAGGAATAAAAGCAATCGTAAAGGAGGATTGATAAACCCTGTCCCAGGAAAAATCGAAACTTCTCCCCTAACACTTGTACTTGAAAAGCAATTTGAGGTACCAATGACATCTGAAGTGACTCCAAGTACACGAATAAATCAAATGACAAAAGCGCCAGGAGAAAGGCTTTTTATTCATGATCTAAGAGGACAACTATATGAGATTATAGATGGAAAGCAGCTGACGACTTTCATGAACATACGGGAAAGCTTACCCAATTTTGTCGATAATCCTGGGAAGGCATCTGGGTTCGGAAGTCTGTGTTTTCATCCAGATTTCCAGAAGAATGGATTGTTTTATACTACGCATACAGATAAGGCAGCTAGCGCTCCCGCTGATTTCGCACTTCCTGATAGTATAAAGACAGCAGTACAGCATGTTTTATTAGAATGGAAAGTTGATAATCCAAGAGCTGAAGTGTTTTCAGGAACACACCGGGAATTATTAAGAGCAGATATGCCATCAGGAGCGCATACATTTCAAGATATTACCTTCAACCCTCTTGCGAAACCCAATACAAAGGAGTTTGGTTTGCTTTATCTCGGCATTGGTGACGGTTCAGCTGCGCTAAGAGGATATCCATTTCTATGTGATAATATTCAACATATTTGGGGCGCTGTCATAAGAATTGATCCACTTGGGAATAATAGCTCAAATGGAAAGTATGGAATACCACAAGACAATCCTTTTGTTAGTGAACCTAATGCGTTAGGTGAGATTTGGGCACACGGCTTTCGCAATGCGCATAGAATCACATGGGATGTAACAGGATCTGAGAAGATGCTGATCACTAATATAGGCCAGCATAGTTTGGAGGAAGTTAATTTGGGAATAGCTGGACGAAACTACGGGTGGCCCTATAGAGAGGGAACCTTTCTATTTGATCCAGAGGCAAATGTAGAATTAGTATATCCGATAGAATCAGAAGATGATAGCTATACCGATCCTGTTGTGCAATATGATCATGATGAAGGATCAGCAGTGTCAGGAGGATTTGTATATGCTGGAGAGAAGATTCCAAAACTAAAAGGAAAGTATGTTTTCGGAGATATGTCTCTTGGTACTTTATTCTATACTAATGTGGATGAATTGATTGATGGACAGCTGGCGCCTCTCTACAGATTACAAGTCGAGATGAATGGAGAAGTGTCTGACATGGTAAGCATAACAGGTAATAATAGAGTAGACCTTCGAATAGGAGAAGATCATGAAGGCGAATTATATCTCATGACGAAAGAAGGAGGTGGCGTCTATAAGGTTATCGATTGCAAGGAAGTAGCTTTA
>JBLIDB010000176.1:0-10626 GCA_047634015.1 Saprospiraceae bacterium | reverse complement strand
CTCACAAACCCAAACAGCAACAAAAAAATATGTAGTGTACCATTGATTTTATAACTCACTGCAAATCAAGTGACTCATCATATATATAGCCAAGTTGGGTTAAGTCCCCTGACATGCTACATAGATTCAAATTTGGACCTCAATGATATTAGAATATTTGACGCTACTGAATTAACCGATGGGAAAATATTTGGACAAACAATAGCTGAAGCGGAGTATGATTATAGATTTGCAGAAATTATTGTTTTCATATTTAACAGTTTTCCATCTCGGAAGAAGAATATAAAATAGATTATAGATATTTGCGGTAGTCTATTTGACCCACCACCAGGAACTATAGTTGGTATTATTTTCAATGTTAATGATATTAGTATTACGGCAGTTGGTTATTTTCTGTCGCTTCTGCCACCTTTCGCCGACAGTTTGTAAATGGTGCAAGCATTGCAATGGTAATTCCACCATACCTCTCCCTACGTGTTGGTCGAGAGCCTCTATTTGGTTGTTGGGATTGCATGGGATTTCGAGATAGCAATTTGGAGAAGCTTGATTACTGGCCACAGACGATTCATTTGAGAGTTATATTTTGGGTAAGAAAATTATAATTGAGAGTTGTAATAATCCTTATATTCGGATCTTAATACTATATAGCTAAGCACTAAATGGTTATGAAAATATCTAAAAGGAGAATCTTACTCTAAAGCATTAAGAGAGTTGCATTAATCGTAAAATATGTCTGTTCTATATCTACTATTAAGTGTTTTATTAATCATTTATTTGACTGTTAAAGTAAAGGTTCATCCCTTTGTTGCACTTCTTTTAGTTGCTATTTTATACGGCATTGTTGCCGGAATGCCGCTAAATAAAATAATTATTTCAGTGAACGAAGGTTTTGGAAATACCCTCGGCGGAATTGGGTTGATTATTATTTTAGGAGTAATTATAGGCGCCTTTTTAGAAAATTCAGGTGGGGCATATGCTTTGGCTGAGAAAATTTTAAAAATGACAGGTCCGAGAAATGTACCACTTGCTATGGGGTTTATAGGTTGGGTCATTTCAATACCCGTATTTGCCGATAGTGGATTTATGTTAGTGTCGCCACTAAATAAAAGTTTGTCAAAAAAGGCGAAAATATCTTTATCAGGATCAGCAATGGCATTGGCCTTAGGATTAACAGCGACACATACAATGGTGCCCCCGACGCCAGGCCCTATTGCGGCAGCCCATTATTTAGGGGCTGATTTGGGATTAGTAATGCTATTAGGAATTCCAATAAGTATTTTGTCTTTGCTTGTAGGACTTGTTTTTGTCAACAAATATGTAGCTAAGACCTATATCGATCCGAATCCTGAAATAAATGAAGAAGAAATTGAAAAAAGAATGAAAAACGCACCAAGCGCATTCAAATCTTCAATTCCAATTCTTATCCCTATTATATTAATAATTGTAAAATCGTTATTAATTTCTATTGGTCGTTTTGATCCAGGGATTATTGGATCAAACAATTTGCTTATTCAAGTATTGTTTTTTCTTGGAGAGCCATTTATGGCATTGTTGATTGGGTGCTTTCTGCTTTTACTGCTTCCTAAGAAGTTGAATAAGGAAATGTTTTCTATTACTGGTTGGGTTGGGAAAGCATTGGTAAGCGCCTCATCAATATTACTTATAACGGGAGCTGGAGGAGTTTTTGGCCAAGTTTTAAGAGATTCTGGGATAGCTCAAATTTTAGGACAGTCGTTGGCGAATATCAATCTTAGTATTTGGCTTCCCTTTTTGTTAGCAGCAGCAATTAAAACTGCACAAGGCTCATCTACAGTGGCTTTAGTAACCACAGCGTCCATCATGGCACCTATGATGACTGGCTTAGGATTTGAGACAGAACTTCAAAAAGCAATGATAGTAATAGCCATAGGTGCCGGATCCGCTGTAATGTCGCATGCGAATGATAGTTTCTTTTGGGTTGTTACAAGACTCTCTGGAATGGATGTGAAAATGGGATATAGGTTTCAAAGTTTGGGAACCTTAATTTTGGGCACATCAGCAGCATCTATTTTGTTTATATTGTATTTGGTTTTAACGTAAGCATTAAAAAATGAAAGTATATAAGATACAAAGCGGTGTTATTATCGAAAAGGATAAGAAGTATTACCAATTAGAAGTGGAGAATTGGGATACTTTTATTAATGATGACAATATTATTGAAAATATTAACGGAAGATTGTCAAGTATCAATAGAATTAAAAATGCTTCAGAAATTTTAGAACTTGAATTACAAGCCCCGATATATAGCCAGGAAATATGGGCAAGTGGTGTTACTTATTACAATAGTAAGTTAGGGAGAGAAGAAGAGTCAAAGACATCAGGTGGTGCGGGATATTATGCAAAGGTATATGTTGCAGAAAGACCCGAATTGTTCTTTAAAGCCAATGCATATAGAACAGTTGGCCATGGAGGAGTAGTTAGAATACGAAAAGACTCAGAATGGAATGTACCCGAACCGGAGTTAACGCTGGCAATTACTTCCTCTGGTAAAATAATAGGTTATACGATCGGGAATGATATGAGTTCAAGGAGTATAGAGGGGGAGAATCCTTTGTACCTTCCTCAAGCTAAATCTTATGACGGCTGTGCTGCCATCGGGCCGTGTATATTGCTTTCAGATGATCCTATTTCAGTGGAGACTAAAATTCATCTGAATATATTTAGAAATGGGAATAACGTATTTAACGATAACATTGGTGTGGATCAGATTAAGAGGAAATTTGAAGATTTAGTATCGTATTTATATTTAGAATGTTCATTTCCTCATGGTAGTTTGTTAATGACGGGAACGGGAATAGTGCCATCTTCAGATTTTAGTTTAAAAAAGGATGACGAAATACACATTAGTATTGATGGTATTGGAACACTAATAAACAAGGTAGGTTAACCTATAAAAGAATATAATTATGTTATCAGGTAAGAACTTTATTGGAAACAAACGATCACAGCAAAGCAAAACCAGCTTCACGGCCATTAATCCTGTGGATGCATCGGAAATATTACCAGATTTTTTTGAAGCCACAATTGATGAAGTAGATGAAGCAATTCAATTGGCAGGAGCTGCATTTGGAGTTTATAAAAACTCCTCAGGAATTGATAGGGCTAATTTTCTTGATACGATTGCTGCGGAAATTTTAGAATTAGGAGATATATTAATTAATAGAGCTTGTGCTGAAACAGGTTTGCCTACAGGAAGAATAACAGGGGAGAGAGGCCGAACGATGAATCAATTAAAGATGTTCGCTAGTGTCTTGCGAGAAGGTTCTTGGCGAGATGCACGTATAGAGACAGCCATACCGGATCGACAACCAGCACCTAAATCTGATTTGAGAAGTATTCAGATAGCAATAGGGCCTGTGGGTATCTTTGGAGCGAGTAATTTTCCATTGGCTTTTTCGGTAGCAGGTGGAGATACGGCTTCCGCCTTAGCTTCGGGGTGTCCTGTGATCGTCAAGGCGCACCCATCTCATCCAGGAACATGTGAATTAATAGCCGGCGCCGTATTAAGTGCTATTGAAAAATGTAATATGCCAAATGGCACTTTTTCAATGGTTCATGGTATTAGCCATAAAGTAGGAATGGCTATTGTTGAGAATCCCGATATCAAAGCTGTCGGATTTACAGGTTCTTATAAGGGAGGAAAAGCATTATTTGATGCCGCAAACCAAAGAGAGGAGCCCATTCCAGTATATGCAGAAATGGGGAGTGTTAATCCGATATTTCTATTACCTCAAGCATTAAAGAACGGTACTAATGATCTTGCTCTCGGACTATTTAACTCTTTTACTTTAGGAGTAGGGCAGTTTTGTACGAATCCTGGATTGGTATTTACGGAGAACTCTGAGGTTTCAGATAATTTTGAGGCGGCGTTGTTGTCAAATGTGAATGCTTCAAGTTCAGGGATCATGCTTAATGAGGGGATTTGTAAGAACTATAGAAGTGGAGTGAAAAATTTAGCAGAAGAGGATGAGGTTGAAGTAGTGGCTTCTGGAGACAAGAGTGATAATGGTTATGGGGCTGAAGCCAACATATTTAAAACAACGGTAAATGATTTTTTAACCAAGGATATCTTGGAAGAAGAAATATTTGGCCCAACAACTACTGTTGTAAGGGCATCAACTAAGGAGGAGCTATTATCAGCTGCGACGAAATTGAAAGGTCATTTAACAGCTACTATTTTTGGGACAGATGAAGATTTGCAGCAATACAAAGAACTTGTTGACATTCTACAATTAAAGGTAGGCCGACTTATCATTAATAATTTCCCTACAGGAGTTGAAGTTTGTCATGCCATGGTCCATGGTGGGCCATTCCCATCTACTACAAATGCTCAATCTACTTCAGTTGGATCTGCCGCAATCAATAGGTTTACACGGCCTATTTGCTATCAAAATTTCCCTCAACACTTATTACCAGCGGAATTAAATGACCAAAACAGCTTAAATATCTGGCGTCTGGTTAATGGGAGTTATCAAAAATGAGCCGTTAGAAAACGGCAATTAAATATTTCATGATTCTCTTTTAATCAAGAATTAAAATAGTCTTTATCTAACTATTCATTTTAGTGCATTCTTGTGTTATCAAGAGTTAATTCTTCTCCTTACTTTTGAAAGCTTAAAATAAAAAATAAGTACAGGGATGGAATTTAGGAAATTAGGTAAAACCGATATTGATGTAAGTGTAATCTGTCTCGGGACGATGACATTCGGACAGCAGAATTCAGAGGCGGAAGCACACGAGCAATTGGACTACGCTATAGCACAAGATGTCAACTTTATTGATACGGCGGAATTATACGCAGTACCTGCGAAAGCGGAGACTCAAGGTCTAACGGAACAATATATCGGTACATGGTTGGCCAAAAGAGGAAAGAGAGATGATCTCATCATAGCGACTAAAATCGCTGGCCCAGGACCGTATACTAAGCATATTCGCGATGTTAGTGATTATTCTAAAGTTTCTATCTCGGATGGGGTTGATAAGAGTCTGAAGCGGTTGCAAACGGATTATATTGACCTCTATCAATTGCATTGGCCAGCGCGCCGAACGAATTTTTTTGGTGTACGTGGATATCATAAGAAGGATGCTTGGGAGAATAATCTCTTGGAAGTACTTCAAGGCCTCGAAGCTCAAGTAAAAGCTGGAAAAATCAGACATATAGGAATCTCTAATGAAACGCCATGGGGACTAATGACCTATCTGCAATTAGCGGAGAAAAATGGATTACCGAGATTGATGAGTATACAGAATCCGTATAGTCTATTGAATCGTGCATTCGAAGTCGGTTTGTCTGAAATCGCTATTCACGAAGAAGTCGGATTATTGGCTTACAGCCCGATGGCTTTCGGTCGTTTAAGTGGTAAATACATAGGAGGAACAGATAGACCGGAAAGTAGAATCAATCAATTCGGACAGATGTCGCGTTACAATAGTGATCAGTGTATATCTGCAACTGCGAAGTACAATGAGATTGCTATAAAATACGGTATGACACTTGCTCAAATGTCTTTGGCCTGGGTAAATCAACAACAATTTGTTACAGCTAATATTATCGGTGCTACCAATTTGAGTCAATTAAAAGAAAACATTGGAAGTATGGACATCACTTTGAGTAAGGAGTGCGTTAAAGAAATTAACGCTGTTCAGGAACTCATTCCGAATCCAGCACCATAACCGAATTATTGTCTATTGAGAAATTGCATCTTAATAATATGTAGTATTTTATTCTGGGGGATAACATATGCACAGGATGTCGAACGTCCTAAAGTAGGTCTCGTTTTAAGTGGAGGCTCTGCGCATGGATTGGTGCATATAGGGGTATTGAAGTACTTGGAGCGGGAAGGAATTCCAGTTGATTATATTACTGGAACAAGTATGGGCAGCATAGTTGGAGGCTTATACGCGACCGGTATGTTGGCTGATGAAATAGAAGAGCTTGCTGCTACACAAGCATGGGATGAAATACTAGCGACCAATATTCCATTAGATGAAGTGGCACCGTCAGAAAAGTACTACCACAATCGCTATGCTATTTCTCTGGAGGTAAAAAATGGCAACCTTTCACTACCTCAAGGCTTTTTTAATAGTCAGAAATTAGACCTCAGTTTAAATCGAATGTTTCGTGCGGCACATCAGGTTAAAAAATTTGATGAGTTGCCTTACCCTTTTAAGTGCATTGCTGTAGACATTGAAACAGGAGAAATAGTTGTATTGGATGAAGGATATTTAGGTAATGCGGTACGCGCCAGTATGGCTATTCCATCAGTATTCACTCCTTACAAAATTGAAGATCACTACCTTGTCGATGGAGGTTTGAGGAGAAACTTTCCGGTGCAGGAGGTGATCGAAATGGGAGCAGATATTGTAATAGGGGTGTATGTTGGTTCACGATTGGATCGGATAGATAAGTTAAATTCATTAGTATCTATTCTAGGACAATCCGCTTTCATGATGGGTATCTTGGATAGCGAGGAGCAGAAAAAAAATACGGATGTACTCATAGAGCCAGATGTTAAAGAGTTGCCTTCATTCGGATTTGATTTATATCAAGAGCTTATTGATGAAGGCTATCGTGCCGCTCGAAGTCAAAAGCCGTTAATAGATAGCTTAAAGACGATATTTAGTTCATATGATATTAAAAAGAAGAAGCCACTTCGAATTCCAGAAGAAGTAGGAATCTCTCGAGCAAGATTCCCCTTGGTGGAAGAGCCATTTGATGATCTTGCTATTTTTAAATTTGGTCAGGTGAAATATAGTAAGAATGAGTCTATCTCCTTTGATGAAATAGAGTCAGGAATTTCTCGTGTATTTGGAACCAAGCATTTTGAGAATATAAATTATTCTTTTAAAGATGATGCCCATGGAGGACTGATGATGGATTTATTGGCGAAGCCTCGGAAGGTCAATGCATTTTCTATTGGATTAAATTATATGCCTACATCTGCTACCGCTTTTATCGTTACCAATGAACTCAGAAATGTATTGACAAAACCTTCCGTCCTTTATTCTACAGTAAGAATAGCCGAGAATTGGGCAGCCAAATTGGATTATAAATATCGATTGGGAAGGAATAAGGATTTTCTATTTACAAGTTTGTTGAAAGGGGAGAGGTATCACCAGAGGTTATATAAAGGGACTGAAGTGTTTAGGAGATTAAATGAAACTAACCTTACTGGAAGAATAGGAGTTGGTTATGAGCCCAATAATGTCTTGTTCTTAAATGGTTACATGGGGCTGAATCACTTCAACCTCAAATCTCCGACTTTGCAAGAAGAAGGGTTTTCGGATTATAAGAGATTGAATGGAGAGCTGGGAATGGATTTAAGTTATCAAACCATCGATGATATTTATTTCGCAACACGTGGGATTAATCTTACTTCAGGGTTGTCTTATCATCACTTGCTTAATCAGAATCTGAAAGAAGGGCTTGAAAGTAGAATCTTTGTCCCTCAAGATAAATCTTACGCTGGGGCTTTTTTGAAATTTGATATATATACCTCAGTTAGTCCTAAGCTTGTAGCTCAAGCTTCGATGAATTTTGGCTGGAAATCAAACTATTCACTTACAGATAATTATAGATTAGGAGGCCTTGAAGATCGTAATGCTAAGAGTATAAGCATGATAGGCCTTGTTACGCATCAACTGCACTTCAAGAGTTATAGTCAAGTTGGGGTTGCATTAAGATGGCACGCGTTGAAGTCAATACATTTTACGTTTAAAACAGAACGTATCGAAGGTTTAAAAACTTTTAACACTACTGAAAACTCCGCCCTTAATCCATCTATATCTTTTTGGTCTTATGGTAGTATTATATCTTTGTCCACTCCATTGGGACCATTTAGTATTGCTTACGGAAGAAATACTTTAAATAAAGATTGGAATTCTAATTTCTCCTTTGGGTATACTTTTTTCTAATTCCAGTATTATGTTGTATTAAAGATCAAACTAAAAAATGCACAAATTGGTGTTCCTTCTGTATTACTCTTACCCTTTATTATAATGTTGTGTTTCCCAGAGATTCCTTTTAGGGGAACTATAAAGGGCTTCATATCTGACAGGCCTTTTCCCAATGGGATTTCTACTTTCTGGATAGGAGAGCTATTTGTATCATCAAGATAGATTTCAAATGATCCGCCAGACATAAATCCTGAAACAGCATTGGCCATCAGAACTATCGAACTAATATCCGTAAGATCAATATTGTCATATCTCAATTCAGCATCATCGCTAACAATGACAATGTCTACTTCATCTTCAATATCTGGGGCCATATCTTTGGTAACAGTGAACTTTGAAGCTTTGTCCGCGAAGGAGAATTCTGTGGACGACATCATAGGATTACGCAGGACAATATTCTTAAAGCTTCTTAATGGCTCAATATCTTTAGCTCCCTTGTCTGTATAGGAAGCCATCATCAGATAGCTCCCACCGGTAGTTTGATTTTCGGGTACTGAAAAAGTATAAGATCCTTCAGCAGGTAATTCTATTACCTCTTTTTTAGGCTCATTGATAGAAAGAATATATTTGGCAATTGTAGCCGCATCTTTAGGGTCAAAATCTGGATGGGCAGCCATCGCAGTCTCGCCCCATGCACCGCCACCTCCTGCTATAATCTTATCTACAAGATATTGGATGGTTATGGACTTGCGGTCTTTGGCATATTTACTTGCTACAGAAGTATAACTTGGGCCTGTAGATTTTCCGTCAACTTTATGACAACTGACGCAGTCAGAATTACTAATAAGTTCAACACCAAGATGTTCCGCTTTTAATTCTGATAACGCTTGATGCCCTTGAGCAATCGAGGTCAAGTCAAATCCCTGTGCTAAGTAATCCACGCTTACAGCAATGGCTTCTGAAGCTATTACACCATCTTCCTTGTCAGTAGCAGTTACAGAATATTTTAGCGGTTTATTTGGAAAGTAGAAATCGCTATTTCCTTCAATCTTAATTGTAAGTTCAGGTGGGGCATTCCCAGCTAATATTTTTACCGAGGACGAAGATTCATCTCCTTGTATATCACTCACTTTTAATACAGCATTGAAAATGCCGGGAGTAGTATAAGTATGATTTACATCTGCTCCACTCGCTGTATTTCCATCTCCAAAATCCCATTCATATTTGAGATTCTCACCATCAAGATCCGTAGAACCATTTCCTTCAAATGATACTTTTAATGGAAGCATGTCTGCAGTATTGTCAGCCATAATGTGTGCTTCTGGAGCGCGATTCCCTGGATTGTATGTTAGATGACTTAGGGTCGCATTTTCATTGGCAGTGAACCATCCAGTACCATATTCTAAGGTATAGAAATCCCCCTCAGGGCCCATTGCTATATCTATAAGATTATTCCATCTTATCTGTGGGGCGAAGCGTTCCATATGGGACATGTCACCATTTTTATCAAAGCTAACGGCCATAATCCATCCGCGCATCCAATCATAAGCAAATAGTTTGTCGTCATAGTAATCCGGAAATCGATTACTGGAACTCGTGTATTGGTCCGAGTGGTATACAGGGCCAGCCATGGCATTTCTACCTCCAGAACTTAACTCTGGAAATTCATCTGATACCGCATAGGGATAGTATATCATCGCCGGCTGCGCGGCAGGCAGATTCTTAGAGCCAGTATTATTCCTGGAGGTATTTATTGGATTATTAGAATCTTGTGGCGCATTAGATACTTTCGTAGCAAAGTCGTAATCGTTATAAGCTTTATTATTTCCTACGAAGTATGGCCAACCAAAAAATCCAGGCTTCTTGGCTTGGTTTATTTCATCATGACCACGAGGGCCACGATCTTCTTGATCATCTCTGGCATCCGGTCCTACTTCTCCCCAGTAAAGATATCCTGTCTCACTATCTACGCTAAATCGGTATGGATTCCTACAGCCCATAACATAGATTTCCGGTCTTCCCTGAGAACCATCTTTAGGAAATAGATTTCCATTGGGAATACTATAAGATCCATCTTCATTGACCTTGATTTTAATGATTTTTCCTCGCAAGTCCTGAGTATTGGAAGCTGTACGCTGCGCATCCCAAGGTTTTCTTCCTGGCATCTCGTCCGAAGGACTGAAACCATTACTTTTATGTGGATTGGTATTGTCACCAAATCCCGCCCATAGGTTACCTTCATGATCGAATTCGATAGATCCTCCAGAATGACAACATTCATCTCTCTGAGTACCTACCCTTATTACTACTACTTCATCACTTAATACTTCTTCGGCATCAGGATCAAATGTGAAACGCGATATCTTTTGTCCGATAGCATCTGGATCGGAGATACAAAAGAAAGCATATTTATTTTGAGCATAATTCGGATCTAACGCCATTCCTATCAAGCCATCTTCTTGGCCAGAATACACTTCAATGTCTGCTATTTTTTTCGTTGATTTAAGAGCAGGATCGTATAGTTTAATCGCTCCTCTACGTTCTATAAATACGAGTCTACCATCTGGTAATATTTCTAACTCTATAGGTTCATTGAAATAATTGTCTAACTCTGTTTTAACAAATCTACTTGGCGCTGGCATTACACTTGCGAGGTCGTAATTAATGGGTTTTTGATCTCCCTGTGTCCAA
>JBLIDB010000175.1:0-10629 GCA_047634015.1 Saprospiraceae bacterium | reverse complement strand
CCCTTTTGGCGATATTTCCATTATTCTCAACTCCCTGATGCTCAGGCATCACCGAGGTTCGAAAAATAAAAATATCATCCAAAATCTTCCATTTTCTGATGATCCTCACTTTCCGGAGTGGACTCAACATTAATTATGGAATTTAAGCGAATTAGAAATTTAAATCAATACACTGAGTATTGTGATTTATATGAAGAGCTAATACTGAAAGACTTTAAAAAGGATCGAGATAAAATTGACCTATTGGAATTATTGATTGAAGATTTTGACAATAGAACAATAGATCAAATTGGTATTTCAGAAAAAATGGATCCAGTCGAATTAATTGTTTACTTGTTAGAAGAAAATAACTTAACTAAATCTGAACTTTCTCGGCAGTTAAATGTGTCACGGAAATTAGTAACTGAGGTTGTAAATTATAAAAAGAATATCAGTAAACGAATAGTGGTCAAACTTTCCGAAAGATTCAAAATCAGACCAATGGCGTTTACCCAAGAGTATGAGTTGAAGGGGTATAGGAAGAAACTCGCGTCGGTTTAAAAATGAAGCCACAAGAAATATTAGATACTTCAGAACACCGACCTTGGATACTTCCAACAGAAAGATGGCAGTACTACCAAGAGTGGAATAATACAATATTTCTTCATTGGCAAGTTGAATTGTCTGAATTAAAGAAATGGGTTCCAGAGGAACTTGAAATTGATCTTTTTGATGGAAAGCCATGGGTGTCTGTAGTTGCATTTACAATGGAAAAGATAAGACCGAGAAATTTGCCATCATTCCCACCAATTTCGAATTTCGACGAGATTAATATTCGTACTTATATAAAGTCAAAGGAAAAGACAGGAGTCTATTTTCTAAGCATAGAAGGAGGGACCTATTTGTCTTGTAAGGTGGCAAAAGGAATATCTAAACTGCCTTATAGGTACTCGAAAATAAATCGAACAAAAAACCAATTCAATTCAAGTAACTCGGAGTTTGGTGACATCTTGAATATCGGATATTCAATTGGAGAGAAAGTCGTAAAGAAATCAAAATTAGACTTATGGATCACGGAAAGATATGCGTTGTTTCAAGATACTGACAAGTCTATAAATGAATATGAAATCCATCATTTAGAATGGACCATAAATGAAATTGAATTAAATAATCTCAAATTTGAGTATCAGAGATTTAGTGAGCTTCTTACAGGGAAGCCAAACAAGACTCAATATTCGGAAGGCGTAAAAGTTAATGCTTGGGGAAAGATGAAAAGAAGAAAATGAGCTTCAACAAGCCATCCTGATATCAGATTGGCCATCGCCAAATTCGCTAACTAGCTCCGATACCTTACTAGTAAGGCTAATAAAAGCCTGATGGAATAATCATACGTGCCGGTCATTTAAGACCCTGTCTCCATTGAATTCCAACCGCTACAGGCTTGTTCAAAACGCCCAAATATGACTCGACCGACATTACTTTTACAAAATAGTATCAAATATTATGTATAGATTTGTTTTACAAAATATAAAGTAATTGTTCATTGATGATATTTCATGTCTAATGATCCAGGCCAAATACCACGAATTGCAAGAAGAGTGCTCCAGTTCTTCTGCCCAGATCATCTTTATGAAAGTATAGAAGGGGATCTCCTTGAGCAATTTGATGACGATACCTCCAATAGGGGAAACGCCACGGCACGTCGGCGCTATCTCTGGAATGTCATCAGATTATTTCATCCAGAGATCGTATTTCGGAATCATTTTAATGCCAATTTTATGAATTATGGATTAGTCAGGAGCCATGCTAAGATTTCACTTCGGAATCTCTTAAAAGGAAAGATTTACGCTGTCATCAATATTAGTGGTCTTGCATTGGGGATCGCTGCCTGCCTGCTCATCCTAAGTTTCACTCAATTTGAAAAGAGCTTTGATCATTTTCATCCGGATGTCGATAGACTCTATCGCGTGAATCAGACGGCAATCTGGGATAAAGATGGTGGCATGATGTCATCCACTACTCCTCCTTTGGCAGCACTACTCAAAGATCAATTCCCAGAGGTAGAAGCTTCGATGAGAATCCATACACCCGGCAATGCCATCATGAGGTATCAGAGCCGTGGTGGCACGGCCACTTCCTACCAAGAAGATAATATTCTTGCAGCAGATTCTAACTTCTTTCATTTTTTCCCATTACCCCTCATCGAAGGCAGCCACGTGGGGGCACTTGAAGGTGTAGGCAAGGTCGTTATTACCCAAGAGGTGGCTAGTAAATACTTCGGATCCGCTCCGGCCCTTGGGCAGATTTTGGCATATGGAGATGATCGGATTCCTATTCAGATTACCGCGGTCACGGATCATCTTCCTGAGAATATGCACATGGATTTTGACTTCTTGATCTCTATGCCTACTGCCAGTAATGTAAAACGCTTCGATTGGAGTTGGATATGGACCCAGATAGTCACCTATGTAAAATTACGTGAGGGAGTCAATGTGAGCCAATTAGATGATGGACTTGCCGCTATTCCAGACCTCCATATTAAATCCACATTTGCCCGCTTGGGAATGGACTTCGAAGATTTTGTGAGTGGGAAGGGAGGTTGGCGATTTGAATTACAATCTGTCAAATCGATTCATATGGGATCCAACGAAATCCAAAATAGGATTGCCAATACGATTGACGGATCTATTGTCAATATTCTACAGATTTTAGCCATCCTGATACTGATCGTGGCGATGATTAATTTTGTCAATTTATCTACGGCAAGATCGGCAACCCGGCATAAGGAAATCGGTGTCAAGAAGACGCTGGGTGCTTCGGCAAATTCCCTAGTATCTCAATTCTTGATAGAGTCGATTATAATATCTGCCATTGCGATGCTTTTGGCAGCGCCCCTCATAGCAGGATTAAAATATATCGTCTTCCAAGCCACAAGTATTAATATATCCATAGACTCGCTGTATCAGCTCAAGACAATAGGGATACTGGGATTGGGTACCCTACTAATTGGATTGATTTCAGGGATTTATCCGGCATTTTATCTTTCTAATTATCGTATGGATCGAGTCATCAGTGGTGGACAAAAAGGAGGCGGTGGCATTGGTTTTCGGAATGCACTTGTAGTTGTCCAGTTTGCTGTTTCGATGGCATTAATCGCTGGAACGATTCTGATTATGAGGCAGTTAAACTTCCTTGAAAACAAAGACCTTGGATTTAATGAGGAGCAGGTCCTGGTGATTAACAATGCCGACATGCTGGGTACTCAGATTGAAAGTTTTAGAAATGAATTGACAGGCCTTCCTGGCGTCAATAAGGCTTCCATCTCGATGGCAGTTCCAGGACGTGGGAATTATGAAGATATCTTCATGAGAGAAGGCTCTAATATTAAGTTACCGATTGGTCAAGTTAAGATTGACGATAATTTCTTTTCACTCTTAGAATTTGACCTTATCGCAGGCAGATTATTTGACGAAGACCGCCCTGCAGACAATCACAATGTGATTATCAATGAGACGACTGCGAGACTTTTTGGTTGGACGGTGGAAGAGTCGCTGGATAAGAAAATCATCTATCCCGGCTATCCCGAAGATATAAGAGTACAAGGAGTGGTCGATGACTTTCACTTCCAATCCCTCCGCCAGGAAATCAACCCTATGATGTTTTTTACATTGAGGTCTGCGATGTGGGGAGACATGAGAGTGGTCACCATAAAATATGACGATCGATCAAAAGCCGCCCTACTTCAAGGGCTACAATCAAGCTGGGATCAATATGCCAATGGAGCTCCTTTTTCATACTCATTCTATGATGAAGAGTTGGCTCAGATGTATGAAGAAGAAGCTCAGATCGGAAACCTGATAGGGCTATTTGGAGGATTTACGCTTTTCATAGCGATTATCGGTCTGATTGGTATGGTCACCTATTCTGTCGAACGACGTAAAAAAGAAATTGGAATTAGAAAGGTACTTGGTGCATCGGCCTTTGAGATCTTTTTAATGTTCAATAAGCAATACGCGATTCTCGGTCTCATCGCCTTCGTTATTTCTATTCCGATCTCATGGAAGAGCTTGGATAACTGGTTAGAAAATTTCGCATTTAGGGTAGATCTTGGGCCAACTATTTTTATAGTTTCAGGAGGTATCGTTATTTTGTTGGCAGTGGTGAGTGTGGCGTATTTATCATTGTCAGCGGCATCGATGCAACCCTCAGAAGTATTAAAAGATGAATAAGAAGATCGCAATATCAATTAGGCAAGAAACCGTTATGATAAAATTATAGTTATGGTAAAGAAGTATTTAGGAGAATTTGAAGAATCGGTTTTGACCATGGTGGCGGTGCTCGAAGGTCAGGGTTATGGCAAGTCTATAGTAGACTCTTTTTTGTCCAATATCAGTCGAAAGGTGAGCCTGAGTGCAGTTCATATCACGCTGTATAGATTAGAAGACAAGGAGTTTGTAGAATCTTACTTGGGGGGAGCCACTTCTACCAGAGGAGGAAGAAGAAAAAGATTATATCGCATTACCAATGCCGGTAGAGAACTGTTATATAATGTACAAAGAGACAGAGAGACACTCTGGAAATTGATGCCTGCTTTCAAATTTGTGTTTCCATCCGTGGCATAGGATGCCAAAAGTCAGAATGAAAATATCTTTTGCGAAGTAGTAGAAGCCACTGTCATGGTGCTGCTATCACACCTCACCCGAGATGTCCATGAGGATCGGCGACCATGTGATATTGGCAACTGCCATCGATGCGACTCTGCTAGCACATAGATGCTCTCTGCCGGACATGGCTTATATGAGATCCATGAGCTTTGCGTCTTATGAACTGTACGACCTGGCTTCAGATCCTACACAAGAAAACAACTTGATCGATATTCATCAGAATGCCTCCTACTATAAGAATACCATCAATCAACAACTCCAGGACATCCAAGAGCATGGCCATAAATGGTAGGTTGAAATTGATGAAGGATTGGGTGCGGTATTGAGGGGGTGAATAAACGGTTATAGGAGAGTAAGGGAGGAAGATATTCAGATCATTATTTGTGTAACCTTTTTAGACTAAATAAGTTATACATAAATTTAAAAAGGTTACAATTTTACTATGAGTATTGATGATCAGGTAGAACAGATTGCAAATAAGCGAAAAGCTGGCACAATTCTATTCAGTGAGGATTTTCAAGAGCTGAATAACGCTGGGGCAGTAAAAGTTGCATTGCACAGACTGGTCAAAAAAGGTGATCTAAGAAGATTGGCCAGAGGTATATATGCAAGGCCAAAGTTCAGCGAATTAGTGGGAGAGGTACTTCCTTCTACAGAAGAAATTGCCAAGGCAATCGCCAAAAGAGATAAGGCACGTATATTGCCGACAGGTACTTATGCCTTACATGTATTGGGACTATCTACACAGATTCCACTTAATCTTGTATATCTCACAGATGGATCTCCACGGAAAATCAACATAGGAAATAGAACCATTCAATTCAAGAAAACTACGCCGAAGAACTTAGCTCTAAAAGGAGAAGTCAGCAAGCTCGTGGTACAGGCATTAAAGGAGATAGGTAAATCTAAAGTAACGTCTGAAGAAGTACAAAAGATCATAGATGTACTAAAGAAAGAAGATCATAAAACACTGAAGCATGATATAAGATTAGCTCCACAATGGATAGCTGAAATTATGGCAAACGTATTAGAAATATGCCAGCAATAGACTTATATAAATTAAAACCAGCGGATCAGAAGCTCATTTTCACTACAGCTGGAGAAAGAGTAGGGATGCCAGCATATGCTATCAAAAAGGATTGGCGGGTGGTTCAAACATTACGTTACATTTTTTTTAAATGGAAGGAGGTGACCACCTATTGTTCAAGGGAGGCACTTCATTAAGTAAAGCGTGGGGATCGATCGATTTTCGGAAGATATTGACTTGGCTTTAAATAGAGAGTACTTGGGATTTGACTCAGGTATGATCAGCAATAGTCAGGTACGGAAACTCAGAACTACTTCCTTTGACTACATTACGGAATCCTTCTATAGTGATTTACAATTAGCATTTCAAAAACAAGGAATAAAGGATCTAAATTTTGAATATGAAAATCTGGGTGATGGAGATCAAGATCCCGTTTGAATTCTTCTTTTTTATCCCAATGTAATAGAATACCCAAATTACATTCAACCAAGAGTAAAAGTAGAAATCGGTGGTCGCTCATTAAAAGATCCATATAGTGATCGGTCATTCAAGTCTATGGTAGGTTTACAGTTTTCTGATAGATCCTATGCTGATAAAGAAATAACAATTCCTTGTATTAATCCAGAAAGAACATATTTGGAAAAACTTTTCTTACTCCATGAAGAATTTCAGAAACCAACAGGAAAGATAAGAGTAGATCGTTTGAGTAGGCACCTTTATAACATACATCAAATAGCACAAAGTGAATATAAAGAGAAGGCTCATGATGTAGACTTGATCAAAGAGATCATTGCTCATAGAGAACGATTTAATGGAATGAAAGGAGTTGATTATTCTACACATTATCCTCCTTCTCTCAATTCGTTACCTCCAGAGCAGTTTCTTAAGTCATGGGGAGTAGATTACAGAAAGAAGCAAGAAGAAATGATTCCAATTGAAAGCCTTTCTTTTAGCGAATTAATAGATAGTGTTAAGAACGAGGTGGCTGAGTACAATGCCTTAAGAATTGTTCCATCAGGCAAATTATTTTTTTATATAAAAGCCGCTTTCATGGTGCTGCTTTTCCATCTCAACAGAGATGACCATGAGGATCGAATGTGATATTGGCAGCTGCTATCGATACGACTCAACTAACCCATAGATGCTCAATGCCGGACATGGCCTATATCAGGTCTATGGGATTTGCGTCTTACAAACTGTACGACTTAGCTTCAGATCCCACACAAGAAGATAACCTAATCGATACTCATCCTAATACCTCACACTATAAGAATGCCATCAATCAACAACTCCAAGACATCCAAGCTAACGGTCACAAATGGCCGGCACTACCAGAAGCCAATGGTAAGTTGAAATTGAAGAAAGATTGGGTGCGGCATTAAGAGGAAACAACGGATCCATATCCCTATATTTAAATAGTATTACACTTCGCGCTTAGAATGCTGGGATATCTGGCCGTTGGGATGCTATGCTATACAATGCCCAAAGCATAGACATGGCATACGCTATGGCGAGTATTTGCATCGAGTAATAGGTCGTTCAAGTTTTTTGATAAATGCTTCTGATATTGGGGCTTATTAGTACGATAATTATAACTGTTAGAAACCTTAGACATGAAAATAGTAAGAAAAAAGTATACATCTTTTCTGATGATTTTACTATTTGTCATACCATTGATATCTTGTAAAAAGCAGAATAATCAAGCAAATATTATCTTTTTTCTTGTTGATGATTTAGGCTGGACAGACGTTGCTTGTTATGGAAGTCAATTTTATGAAACTCCGAATATTGATGCACTGGCAGATTCAGGAGTTCGATTTACGGATGCGTATGCAGCATGTCATGTGTGCTCACCAACCAGGGCCAGCATCCTCACAGGAAAATACCCGGCGAGCATTAATTTGACCGATTGGTTAACGGGTCGAAGGGATTTTCCTTTTCAAAAGATGTTGAATGTGAAGATCAACCAGCACCTTCCCTATGATGTGAAAACACTTCCTTCAATTTTAAAAGAAAATGGCTATCAAACGGCTATTTATGGCAAATGGCATTTGGGGGAAGACTCTGTCTCAACAGCTCGCCAGGGGTTTGATACACATATTCCTGATTGGAATCGTGGTTGGCCAAAGAATGGTTACTACTTTCCTTATGGAATGAAGGGACTGGAAGAAGGTGATGGTGGAGAATATCTCACCGACCGGATGACTACCGAAGCTTTAAAATATATTGAACAAAACAGAGACAAACCCTTCTTTCTTTATTTATCACATTTTGCAGTCCACGATCCTATTGAAGGGCGACCTGACTTGGTAGAAAAGTATCAGGAAAAATTGGCAAAAATGATTCCCCCTGAAGGTCATCCTTTTATCTTAGAAGGCAAACCAGGTGTAGAGAACCCAATTTCAAGAGGCGAGCTTGATAAAGCAATTGATCAAGAGGAATATCAAGGATTTAAAGTGTTTCCCAATCAAACGGTCAAAATCAAACAACATCAGGATAATGTGCAATATGCAGGAATGGTTGAAAGTATGGACGAAAGCCTCGGACGGGTCCTCAATAAACTAAATGAACTGGAGATAGATGAGGAAACAATTGTCATATTTTATTCAGATAATGGTGGAATGTCGGCAGCTAATTTCTGGGACCCAAAGAGAATTATTCCAGAGGATGAATTGGATAGAGCATTTTCAACATCCAATCTGCCACTTCGAGGAGGGAAGGGGTGGATGTATGAAGGTGGAATTCGAGTTCCTTTGATTATTAAATGGCCAGGAAAGGGATTGCAAAAGGTAACGTGTGATGTTCCGGTAAGCAGTCCTGATTTTCTTCCAACAATCTTGGAGATGCTTGGTGTTAAAAACTTGGAAAACGCTGACGGCCTTAGTTTGGTGCCTTTACTAACAGGCGATTCAATTCTGAATCGGAATGCTATTTTCTGGCACTTCCCACATTACAGCAATCATGGGATGCAAAGCGCAGGAGGTGCTGTCCGATCTGGAGATTTCAAGTTGCTTGAATATTATGACACAGGTAAAGTCCAGCTTTTTAACCTTAAAGATGACATTGGGGAACAAGAAGATTTATCTGAAATAGACCTTGATAAAACTAGCGAGCTGAAGAGGGAATTACAAAAATGGCGGGATAAAGTCGGTGCACAAATGATGAATCCAAATCCAAATTATGAACCTTCTATAGGGTCGGATTAGTTTTATAAATATCAGGGCAAAATTAATTGAGATAGAAAGTAGCTTGGTGGACCTGCTCATAATAGATTGATTCGTTCATGTCACAAGAATCTATATAGCGGAGACCATCTTATTGATGATATAGCTTAAATGGTGCAGGGAGATATGAAGAAGCTTGAAGCTGATGAATAGTCTATTGACGGTACATCCATGCCTAACAAAAATCCAATTCGCGTACTATAAGAATACCATCAATCAACAACTCCAGGACAGCCAAGCGGAACGCCCACAAGTGGGAGTCCCTACCAGAAGCCAATGGTAAGATGAAATTGAAGAAGGATTGGGTGAAGTATTAAGAGTGAGCCAGAGATTCCACATCCCTAATTTTAAGTAGTCAAAAATAAGTATACCCCACAGTTTAAAATTCGAGCAATACGACCGTTTCAATGTCTTTTTATATCTTACCTATAGATTTCTCGAAATAGATGGATAATGTATAATACGGGTTATAGGGGAAAGAAATCGGACTTATGAGTTGCAAAACGCTAAGCGACTAAAATCGACTATAACCTTGAATACTAATACAAAAAAGATTATAACCGTTTCAAAACGGATAATAGGTGTGGAGATAGAAGAAATAAACGTACACCAAGCAGTAAAGGTGCGTTTATACAGATGTTGTGCTTCATTATGACAAACCGTTAACCAATGATAAAATTTTTTAGAAAAATTAGACAAAACTTACTTATGGAAAACAAAACTGGAAAGTATTTTAAATATGCTATCGGTGAAATTTTTCTTGTTGTTATCGGAATTTTAATTGCCCTTTCAATAAATAATTGGAACGAAAAAAGAAAAATTAGAGATAGCGAAATAATTTATCTCAATAATATCAAAAGAGATTTACAACTTTCAATTACAGAAATGAGTCAATTTATTGATAGACAAAATTCTCTAATTAATTCAGCTAATACAGTATTAGAACATTTTAATGGCATACCTGTGGATGATTGGAATTTTTTTAATAAACACCTAATTGATATCTACACTTGGAAAAGTTTTTATTTAATTGACAATACTTACCAAGAGCTAAATAATTCAGGGAATTTTGCTATCATCTCAAATGATTCTATCAAAAATGATTTACTGAATTTAGATTTGCTTTATAAAAAATTAAAACACACTGAAAACCACTGGAGAAAAGATGTAGAACATACACTTCATCCAGGGAGTTATGAAAAACAAGATATAAGTTCTATGTCAAGAAACTACTTGTTTCAGATGTCGAAAGGAAAAATGTGAGTATTTGGGAATTTAACGGAAGAAACCTTTGGAGATATATTTAAAGACCAAAAACAAAAGAATGGTTTCGCTTTAGCTGCTCTTAATTTTGGAGGGATGAATGGAACTTTTTTGGAAATGACTAAAAAATGTGAGGAACTTATATCACTAATTGACAATGAATTAACGAAATGAGAACTGAATTAAAAATAACGAAAGCACAACATTAAAGGCTGAAGATTGTGTCGGAGACCAATTTTCGGTCTGTGTTGAACATAGCGGTGTTAGGCGGGTACGCTTCGCTTATGCACTTTGAATATTTTTGATTTCGTGAATAATAGCAACCTGTATGCTGCTGATGATCGAACTCTGTAATAAAATGTAATTGCTACATTTTCAGAGTGCTACTTGAAAGCACTTTTCTCGTGCTATTTAGGCTTTATTTGATCCTATCGGACATAGCACGATCAGGACGTTTGTTAACATCTTTTTT
>JBLIDB010000174.1:0-10649 GCA_047634015.1 Saprospiraceae bacterium | reverse complement strand
TCGTATATATCCATGAGACACCAATAAATACCAAGATGAAAATATAATTTCTTCGTTTCAAAGCTTTTGATTTTATATGTTCGTGAAAGTAATAATTATTCAAGATCAACATTTGATATATTTTGATTTGTTTTCCTGATATTTTTTTCTTCTTACCTACTACTTTAAAATTGAGCAGGATTAGCAATAAATACCCTTGGGGATGCGCAGTAAGTGTATATCAAGAATTAAATACCAAAAACTCGATGAGGTATCCCCTACTGTTCTTTATCCTTATCCAATGGTTCTTTTTAAATGCACAATGCCCTACAAGCTCGGCAATCATTTATCAGAGCTCGGATACTCTTATATCTTTTGATAAAATTGCAGAAGCCGCCGCACCCATGCTCTGGTTTTCTCCTGATGAACCAGAACTATATGATGCGAACAGAGATATTCAATTGCCTCAAGCGATGCCATTTGATGAGCCTAGTACGACACCCATCCTGTACTATAAGATACGAAATGTCTATACAGAAAATAAGACACTGGATTTAAAATCAGGAAAATCGACCTTGGAAAGAAGTGAGAAGCTAAATCTATCAAACGTTATCGCATTAGAAATTGAATACTACCACTACTACGAAATAGAAACTGGCTTAGGAGGACATCCCCACGACATAGAATCAGTGATGATGCAACTAAAAGTCCACGGTAATCTTGATTGTGAAAAGGGAGAATATTGCCTTGAAGTGAAGCGGGTCGTCGCACGTTCTCATGGCCAATTTTGGTTTGAAAATGCCATTACCGTTGATGTACAAACTTATTTCCCAATGTCCATACTTGTAGAAGAAGGGAAACATGCCAGTGTTACAGATAAGAACGCGGACGGGGTATATACACCAGGTTATGACGTTACAGAGAAGGTCAACGATGCCTGGGGCTTAAGAGATATTATCAGTACGGGGCGTCTATTTTCAGGTGGGTTTCAGGCGTGGATGGCAAAAAGGCGTATTCCTCAAACATTAATTCTACCACCAAATTATAAAAATTCGAAATCATTTAATCTTATCCAAGACCGATTTCCAGAGTATGATTTTACGGCTTTCTATAAACTACGACCTTTTCCAAGTATGCCAGAAAATCTCAAAGAGACGGACAGATTATTATATCATAAGATAGTAGAAAAAAGATATGAAGAATGGCCGAAAATAAAAACCTCTGTTCCTAAGAATAAGAAATTCGAACGTCTCTCCAAAGAGAAAAAACTAAGTAACAAAGTTGGGTTTTCATATCGTTGGGATGAGGGACAAGGTCTTTCTATGTCCTTTCCACTTCTATTTGTTAAACATGTAGAAGCTCCGATGACAGGTGGATGGTTTTACAACAAATTTTATTTGGGAAGTACTTCGACAAATACTACGTTTAATGGTATTGATAGAGTCTTTGGGCATCAAATTCAACATACAACTTCTGCTTCAAGATGGATAGATACTTATGTTGGGTTGGGATGGGAATTGTTTGATCTTGATCCAGCAGAAGGCCAATATCAACATAAAGTATATATGGCTTCAGAGCTTGGCCTTAAAATCAGACTGAACATCACCAAGACACCATTAAAGTTTCTAAGATTTCTTGGTACAGACTATTGGGGACTTCGTATAGGTTGGAAGAACTTAGGTTTTAATCCCTTCGTTTCTAATGGTTTTGTTGTTGAATTTGGTGCTGGAGCATTTTAAATAGTATAGCTCTATTTCGTATTCCCAAATTTATAAATGGTTTTGGTTCTATATTTTTGATTCGGTGTCAAGAGTGTACTTGGAAACGAAGGTTGATTCGGGCTATCAGGGAAATGTTGTGTCTCTAAACACAAGCCACTTCTCTTGACATACCTTACATCGTTTTTCCCTACTAAAGTCCCATCAAGGAAATTGCCGGAATAAAACTGGACGCCGGGTTCTGTAGTAAATACCTCTAATAAGATTCCGGTTTTACTACTTGAAAGTCTTGCAAATGGTTTTTCCAATGAAGGATTGTCAAGCACCCAATTATGATCATACCCCCCGCCAAATTGAATCTGCTCGTGCTTCGCATTAATATCATGACCTACAAGCTTCGAACTATTAAAGTCGAATGGCGTACCACTTACGAGCGCCTTCTCCCCTATCGGAATCAGGGTTTTGTCAACCGGTGTATATCTTGAAGCGCTCATAGCAAATTCATGCTCCAAGATATCTCCAGAACCATTGAGATTAAAGTAGCTATGGTTTGTAAGATTCACATGTGTCGCTTTGTCGGTTGAGGCTTCATACGCAATTATTAATTCGTTGTTCTGAGTAAGAGTATATGTTACAGCAATTTCCAGATTTCCCGGATATCCTTCTTCCATATGCGCACTATTATAAGTAAGCTGAAGTTCATTGCTATTAATGGGACTGGCTTTCCAGATTCTTTTGTCAAATCCTTGTGCACCGCCATGAAGATGATTTTCGCCATTATTAGTAGCCAAGCTATATTTCGCTCCATCTATCTTAAAACTACCCTTAGCAATTCTATTGCCGTATCTACCCACAATAGCACCGAAATATGGATGCACTCCTTCGTATGAAGATAGGGCATCAAACCCTAAAACGATGTCGACTATGTTTCCAGCAGAGTCAGGCACTTTTATCGATTGAATGATTCCACCGAAAGTGATAATTCCAATTTCTATATTGTTACTATTTTTTAAAGTGTACATCGAAATTTCTTCACCACTTTTAGATATACCCCAATCTTCTACAATCATCTTTTCTTGTTCCATTGATTGATTATTATTTATCTCTTTCTTCTGACCACAAGAAGTGATTATAAGTACTAAAATTAGGTATCTAATCATGGAGATATTTAAATGCATAGTATAATTTTTATAGTTTTTATTTATAACATCACATTACTAAAAGATAACATTATAAAGACGATCACACCTAACACTAAAGCCGTACTAAGAATGTCACCCCAACCATAGCTTGCTCTATTTTCTATAGCTTGTGCTTTTGATACAGTACTAAATGTCAACCCTTCTAGTTGTTCTTGAGAAGGTCGTGGAGCGGTCATACTTGCGATAATTGCAATACAAATGCAAATCGCAAAAAAGTAAACTCCAAACACCAACCAATTCAAACTCGCAAAAGAATACAGCAATGTACCAGTCGCTAAGCTGTCTTGTATTACTTCTAAGAATAATTTAGAAAAACCAATAAAGAATCCTCCTACCAGTGTAGCCAAAGCTCCTCTTGCATTAATCCGACTGTAGAATATTCCTAGTAGAAATATCGCTGCTATAGGCGGAGCCAGATAAGATTGTACTTTTTGTAAATATTCATAGAGACCATCTGATAGCATTGTGATGATTGGAATCCATAGAATTCCTAATATTACGATAACCACAGTTGCGATCTGACCGATTTTGACAAGCTCTTTTTCTGGTTTGTCGGGATGTAATTTTTTATAAATATCGAGCGTAAATAAGGTCGAACAAGAATTAAACACAGATGCCAAAGAACTCATCAGTGCCGCTAATAATCCTGCTGCAACTAATCCTCTAAGACCTGAAGGCAAAAGATTTGACATGAGCACTGGAAATGCTTGATCGGGAGAATCCCAATCAAGTTCACCACGCATTTTTAATGCTAATGCAACCACTCCTGGAATCAGAAACAGAAAAACGGGCATAATTTTGAGTAAAGCTCCGAATATCGTTCCTCTGCGCGCTTCTTTGACGTTTCGAGCGGTCAACACGCGTTGCACTATAACTTGGTCCGTACACCAATACCAGATTCCTACGATTGTACTCGTAATCAATAATGGTAACCATGGATAATCAGGATCAGAATTAGGCCTCCACATATTGAAATATTCTGGAGTCACTGTTTCTTTCAAGGATGCCCAACCTCCCACCGCATCTAGGCCCAGCACTGTCAGTGTAGCTGCACCAATAATAAGTACTATCGCTTGGATCGTCTCGGTATATACAACAGCACGCATACCACCGAGAACTGTGTATATCCCGGTAAGAATTACTGTTGAAACAGCCCCAACCCAAAATGGAATTCCCAGTAATGCGGATACTACAATTCCACCAGCATAAATAGTTACAGAAACCTTAGTAAGAACATACGCTACTATAGATACAACTGATAATATCCATCTCGATCTACTGTCGAATCTTCTTTCTAAGAACTCTGGCATCGTAAAAACACCGCTACGCACATAAAATGGAAGAAACACCCAACCCAGCATCAGTACGATCCAGGAGTGTAATTCATATATAAGTAGCGGCATCTTATCACTGGCGCCGTTCCCTGCTAAACCAACAACATGCTCTGATCCAATATTGGAAGCAAATATGGAAGCACCTACAACGAACCACCCCAGATTCCTCCCTGCCAAAAAGTAGTCTTCTGTATCTTTCTGTTTTTTACTTATAACCCACCAAGCTATTCCTATTAATATGAGGAAATAGAAGGCTATAACAACCCAATCTAAGGAGTCTAAACTCTGCATTGACGACTTTTATTTAGTGAAACGCAAGCAAGATACTATCTCAGCGTCAATAATAATAAGATTACTTTATCTTGCTTTCTGAAGCACTTTATATTTAAATTATGATTAACATATGTGCTGCCTATAATGCCTTCAATGCGAACTATAAATATAGATTCAGATGTAATAAGTGAAAGGTTCAGATATATATTTGAGCAAGATCTCCTTGAAGAGCTGAAACTCATGAAAGGGATGCATCGATTTGAAAGCGAAACCATGATCATGGATATCGGTGATGTAATCAGTCACATCCCCATCGTAATAAACGGCAGTATTAAAGTTCTACGACAGGATGATGAGGATCACGAACTGCTCCTGTATTACCTTGAATCTGGAGATACATGTAGTGTGACGCTTAATTGTGTTTCAGGAAAAACTAAGAGTAAAATCAGAGCAGTTGCTGAAACAAATGTTGACCTTCTATTTGTAGAAGTAGCACAAATGGAAGAATGGATGGCTAAGTATGCCTCTTGGCGCAGATTTGTTCTTGATAGCTTCCAAACGCGGATAGATGAACTACTTGTCTCAATAGATCAGTTGGCATTTTCAGATATGACAGGACGCCTTAGATTATACCTTAAGGATAAGGCTCTTGTTAATAAAAATGAATCTCTAAAAATTACGCATCATGAGATCGCTAACGATCTTAACTCTTCCCGTGTAGTGATATCAAGACTGATGAAGAAGCTTGAAAAGGATGGATATATCAAGCAAGGCAGAAATGAGATTTCCATGCTGAAACTCTTCTCTAAAGTTAATAAGTAACTTAGGTTACCTAAGTAGCAAGGAAGTAATCTCATATTTGAGTCATTAACAATATATCTATTATGATTGACACAATTTCGCAACCTTGGCCTTGGTATATCGCAGGCCCCCTTATTTCACTAGTTATGGCCTTGCTTATTTACTTCGGCAAACAGTTCGGAGTATCAAATAATTTGCGAACAGGTTGTGCTATACTGGGTGCAGGGAAAGTAACAACGTTCTTTCAGTTTGACTGGAAGGCACAGATCTGGAATATCATTTTTATTTTGGGTGCTGTGATTGGAGGATTTATAGCCGCAAATTTTCTAACAGCCACAACTGTTATTGATCTAAACCCCAATACGGTTTCAGCTTTAAATGAAATAGGGATCCAGAATGCAGGAGAGTCTTATCTTCCAGAGATTATTTTCGGCGCCAGTGCCTTATCATCTGTTAAAGGGATAGTAGTGCTTCTTGTAGGAGGGTTCCTCGTTGGATTCGGAACAAGATATGCTGGAGGCTGTACTTCAGGTCATGCTATAAGTGGTATTAGTAATTTACAAATACCTTCTCTCATAGCGGTAATAGGCTTTTTTATAGGAGGCTTAATTATGACTCATTTTCTCATCCCAATAATTTTCTAAGTTATGAATTACCTAAAATATTTAATAGTTGGAAGTTTCTTTGGAATCGTACTTGCTAAGGCAGAAATTATTTCATGGTTTCGAATCTATGAAATGTTTCGTTTTGAGTCATTTCATATGTATGGCATCATAGGATCAGCAGTTATTCTAGGTGCTATTATTATCAAATTGTTTAAGATAAATGAGGCTAAAGATATAGAAGGCAACAGTATTGTATTTAAAGACAAAGATTTTAGCATTGTCAGGTATCTCGTTGGAGGTACTGTTTTTGGATTAGGATGGGCGTTGGTAGGAGCATGTCCTGGTCCTATGTTCGTATTGTTAGGATACGGTTATATTTCAATTGTCATTGTTATTATCGGTGCTTTGTTTGGTACTTTTATCTATGGAGTGTTGCGAAATAAATTGCCACATTGAATCTTGATATAGAATTGAATTTTGCTTTATCTTGGATATCACGGCAATTTTTCAATTTGTATATTTTCCTTTAATCCAACTTCAATAGAATTTTATGAAAATTGAGCAAATTTATACAGGTTGTCTCGCACAAGGTGCCTACTATATAGAAAGTAACGGAGAAGTAGCAATAGTGGATCCGTTGCGAAAAGTAGACGGATACATAGAAAGGGCCACTAAGGATAATGCTGTAGTAAAATATATTTTTGAAACACACTTTCACGCAGATTTTGTAAGTGGTCATGTAACTCTTTCTCGCCTTACTGGCGCCCCTATAATTTATGGACCATTGGCAAATCCAGCTTTTAACGCAATTATAGCTGAAGATGGACAGGAATTCCAATTAGGTGAAGTTACGATTCGAGTACTTCATACTCCTGGACATACGATGGAGAGTACAACTTACTTATTATTGGATAAAGATGGGATTCCGCATACTATATTCTCCGGAGATACTTTGTTTCTTGGAGATGTCGGAAGACCAGATCTGGCTCAGAAAGCAGCCGATTTAACACAGGAGGAACTTGCAGGATATTTGTATCACAGTCTACGAGAAAAAATAATGCCGCTTCCCGATGCCGTTATTGTATATCCCGCTCATGGAGCCGGGTCAGCTTGCGGGAAGAATATGATGAAGGAGACCGTGGATACTTTGGGTAATCAAAAAAAGGTCAATTACGCACTTAGGGAAGATATGACTGAGGCTGAGTTTATAAAGGAAGTTACGGATGGGTTATTACCCCCGCCAGCTTACTTCCCGCTCAATGTGAAAATGAATAAGGAAGGGTATGAAGATTTTTCCGCTATATTATCCCGAAGTGATCATGCCTTAAATCCCAAGGCGTTCGAATTATTAGCTAATGAAACAGGTGCTGTTATTCTGGATGTAAGATCTAATTATGAGTTTGCCAAAGGACATATACCCCAGTCGATATTTATTGGATTGGACGGAGACTTTGCCCCTTGGGTAGGCGCATTGATTAAGGATTTGTCTCAATCTATATTATTAGTTGTTGATGAAGACAGAATAGAAGAAGCTGTTACCAGACTAACCAGAGTCGGATTTGACCAAACTATTGGATATTTGGAAGGTGGCATCGAAAGTTGGATTAATGATGAGAAAGAAATTGATATTGTTGATGAGATCGAAGCCAATGAACTAGCACGACTTTATGATGATGCTCATATCATAGATGTTCGAAAGCAATCCGAATATACCTCTGAACATGTATTGAAGGCTGATAATTTCCCCTTGGCAGAGATCAATAATCACTTATCCCGCATTCCTATTATAGGAAAAACTTATATTCATTGTGCCGGAGGCTATAGATCTATGATTGCCATGTCGATACTCAAACTAAGAGGCTATCATGATATTGTAAATGTCATAGGAGGCTATGACAAAATTAAAGAAAGTAGTATTCCTAAATCTGATTTTGTCTGTCCTTCAACATTATAATCATAAAGTAGAAAATGTAAAACCAATGGGATTTTCAATTAAAGATATGTGGGACTATAACTGCCCAAGGTGTAGAAAGGGAAAAATGTTTATAGAACCTTTCAAGTTTAGTGCCCCACTTGCTATGAATGATCGATGTAGCCATTGTAATTTAAAAATGGAGCCGGAACCTGGATTTTACTTCGGAGCCATGTTTGTATCGTATATTATTTCTTCCTTTTTCTTATTGCTCCCTACGCTTCTTTTAGTTTTCTACTTTAAATGGACAGTTGTAGCTGCAATTTCATTTACATTGTTATTGGCGGCGATATCTTATATGCGATTCCTGAGAGGTTCAAGGGCCTTGTGGTTGCATCTCATGGTTAAATTTGATCCGTCGAAATAGGAGATCAAAGGTTGACCGGCTTAAGATTAGTCCACAATTTTTCATCAAATCAATCTTACGTACTTAGGACGAGCTTATATCCAACACCGCGAATATTTACGATTTTGATACTTGAGTCAAATTCAAGTTTCTTTCTCAATTTTGAGATAAATACGTCGACCGTTCTTCCAATATAATCCCCTTCATCTCTCCAAACTATTTTTAGTATAACCTCCCGTTTAACAATTGTGTTAACCGCCTTATAAAGTAGGATAAGTAGATCTGCTTCTTTGCTAGTAAGCTCCGTGCTAATTTGGTCGTAGATTAGCTTTGTATTTCTTTTGTCAAAGAGATACTCCCCCATTGGAATTAAATTCGGATCTATCAAAGACTTAGTCCTTCGCTTACGAATAAGAAAGATGGCTCCACCAATAAGAACCACCAAAATTGTAAGTAAGGAATAAATTAAGAGACTTGCATTAGAATTGGTATTGCTTGAGATATTTGAGTTTGTATTGCTAACTGCTGTATTGGCTTCATTGCCATTTAACAATGTGAATAAGAGAGAGTAGCAAGATTTGGGTTGATCTCTCATCTTACATGGAATTATGCTAATATTATCCCAATTACCCATTTTGTAACTATAGACTATTTCGCTGGTCTCACATTGTTCAACTTCCAGGATGTACCCGCTTGCAAATTCGGTGTTGGAAAGGACTTGATTAATAGTAGTAACTAAACTGTCAGGATTGAACCCAAAATCGGATTCAAATCGGATACGGTATTTATTATTTTCTCTTTTTATAGGAAGTACACGAGAGGTGCTGTCTTCCGAATTGAGTAGGATTTGGTGTCCTATCATTAGTAGCGAAACTTCGACATACTGCTTGTCATACATATCTTGAGCACTGCTGCAAAAACTGAAAACAAGGTACATGCTATGGAGAGAGAGGCTATTTTGAAGTATCCTGAATGCATATCACAAAACTATCTGAATCTATTGTTAAATAAGATAGTTTACACAAAATTTACATCAATTTACGTTGGATGTAGCTATCGATACTCCTTTCCCCTATAGATTTGGTAGAAATTAAACACTTATGAAAAAAATAATTTTTATCCTTTGCCCAGCAATCATAGTGCTCAGCATTACAGCTTTTAGTTTTTCAAATTTGCTCAATCCTGCCGTAAATAACGCAGAAGCAATATCCTTCAGCAAACCATTTACATTCAACAATGGCCTTGTGGGTGTATTCCCAAATAGGTTAGTTACAGACTTTGCCTATGATGTCGATTCGAGATACTTGACGACGATTACGAAGGAGGAAATAGACAAAGTAAGATCTATGAAAGATATTATGCCAAAAAAATGGTTTGAATTGAGCCAATCAACACATTCCATTAGTGTTTCAATCATTGATCATAATTATAGAGCAGTTGCTATAGAAACTGGCAATAGTGAATTATTTACTACTGCACAACTAAATTTGCTCCAAACAGCACCATATTCAAGCAATATTCTAATTAAGGCCAAATATCAGGAAAAGGATTTTGTAACGGGAGCCCTATATTACAAATATGCTACTCCACATTTAACCATCATTCCAGAAAAGGAGACTCAATACGTCGAGGGTAAGGATGAGCTGATTAAGTATCTCAGAGAGAGTAGTAAAGAAAAAATAGGAAATATTACAATGGCAAAGCTAAAACCAGGCAAGATTGGATTTACAATCACTAATACAGCAACAATATCCAATGTGAAATTATTGTCGGCATCAGGCTATCCATCTATAGATAGCATGATGCTCGAACTTATTACTACAATACCAGGAAAATGGAATTCAGCATCAAATAATGATGGTGAAAAAGTAGGTCAAGAATTAGTATTTTCATTTGGCTTGATAGGGTGTTAAGAGCAACTCTTGTAACTTAATATACATTGCGGATATATATTCATTCAAAGCGTGGTCGCTGAAAAGAATCGAAGATTGATGATTCATGAATATTTTGTAATTAGATTATTATTTTAAGCGGTTATCTTTCACCAGTGTTTCTCCAAAATTCATTGAAAAATTAAAAGAGAGGTCCATCTCTTTTAATTTTTCATACTTTCCAAAAGATCCTTTCCCTTTATAACTTATCTGAAAGCTTCCTCCCTCAACATTAAAGATGCTTTATGGTCTTCCAATACTTTCATTTTAAAATAGCTGCATTGTCGAGATACTTTCTTTCCATCAATGTCCTCCAAGTGAGTGGATTCTGCCAATACAGCGACATTCTGTTTCGACTCAGAACCCTTACCCCGCTTGCGTTGAGCTTGATATTTATCTCCTTTACTAAAGTCCCCTTTATCTAATTTCACCATCCCCGACAATTGATATAAATCATCTCTTTGCCCCATTGCTGCCCTTATCTTGTG
>JBLIDB010000173.1:0-10755 GCA_047634015.1 Saprospiraceae bacterium | reverse complement strand
TTACCAAAGATGGTGAAATTTATACATATAACAAAAATGTATTATATGTTTTCAGATGTGTCCCAACGTTAGACCCACAAGGCCGCCACCCGCACCCACTAATTTGCCAATCTGCGCTTCCGTTAAGTACAGTTCCATATATGGTAATGCCCTTTAATCCTGTAAATCCAATAATCTTTTAAATCTTAGTTCAGACAATGCGCCCGAGTAAGCACAAATCAACAAATACGGACTTCTCTCGAGATATCGGCATTGAAATTATTGATCGCCTTGTCTCAAATAATCTCCCGTAGCCGCTCAGAAATCTTGTTCTTGATCTCAAACCATGAAACACTATTGTACATGACTGGCATTGGCTGCAAATCTGCATCGTCATAAAACCCAATGCTTTTCATCGCTAAATATGGATTGCTATCTGGGTATTTCTCTTTATTAAAGTCTATAATTTCGCTTAATGAATAAGTGTCCAGTAAAAAGTATAAATCAATAAAATCTTTCTTGGATCCTCGATTCGTAATTGCAGAAACCCTCATTGCAGCTATATCCTTAAGGCTTGCTAACCTGATCTGATCTTCAAGTAATGCATTGTCTAACCATAGATACGGATAATTTACAATATCGACTTTGATATTATTTATTAGTTGGATTTTAATAGAATTACTTTGCGTTAGTTTTTCCACCTTATCGAAATTCTTTGACAATAAAACAGATAATTCTATATCATCAATTTCTAATTTGCCAAATAAATCAATATCAATCGAATTTCTATGTCCAATCTGCAATGCCACCAATGAAGTACCTCCAACTAATCTTAAAGTCTTGAACTCTTCAATCGTCATTAATACGCTTAGGATTTCCAGAAGTTCTTCGGAGATTGTTTGTCTATATAACATCTACATTCTTTAGGATCGATTGAGAGAAATAAGCATAAAAATGAAAGACTTCTATCGTCAAGGTCTCGTAATTCTTTTGTGATATTGCGCATTTCATCTTTGGACATTGAACTCTTTATTATTTCCCAATCAACCAATTTGCCATACATGATTGCCTTTTGGAAAATAAAGGCTTTATGGTCGTTCCAATTCAATTTGTCGAGATCAACATCCCAGAATAAATGGGTAGAGAGTCGAGGTATGATATTGCTATATACATTTTCATTTGTAGTTGGCATCTTACTTATTCAAAATTTATAAAATAATGGTTTCAAAATACATCAGGCCCTTGCTTTTTTATCCATCGTAAAAAAATGTTTGTAGCATCTAAATTTTTCAATAGCTGTTTTTGTATAAATGGCAACAAAATTCATAGCCACTTCATCAAGACTTCTGGAGTTTACTGCGGCACTTCTGATCTCATCAATGGAATAGGTTTCCTCTACAAACCTCCAATCCTCTAATAGACCATATTCAAGGACTCGTAAAATGATTAGATCTTTATCCTTTAAGATATCCAAATCATCACTATCATATTCCCAAAATAAATGAGGAGAGAGTTGGGAAATACTTGGATTTGGCCTGCTGTGATTTGGAGATTCCATTTTGTTATTAATACTATTTTTAAGGATTATTACTTTGCCTTCTATTCTTTCTGATACTTCTTGAAAGCTAGTGTTTCTATTAAACGCATTACATCCTATTATAAGTTGCTTCTCTTTCGGCTACTTTATCCCAATCAAAAGGGTCAAATACTTCATCAAGATCAAGTGTAAAACACTTAAATACTTTTGAAGATATGATATCACCTCTGGTATACAATCTACTTGCTTGATATTGTTGTTTGTCATCTAATGTATAAATGAGCATCGTTTTCTCTTCTGGATGAACTACCCAGTATTCTTTGACCCCATGCTTCCGATAAAGATCATATTTCAATCTCAGGTCTCTTTGCGAACTGGAAGCTGAAAGGATCTCTACCACAAGATCTGGAGCGCCTACACAGCCTCGACTATCTAATTTAGTCGGATCGCAAATCACAGAAATGTCTGGTTGTACCGTATCTCTGATAATTCCATCTTCACTAACGAGTCTTATATCAAAGGGGCCTGAATACACTTTATAATTACTATTTTTTCGCAACAAGAAAAAGCGCTGCCATAATACTTCCCGAAACTCTCTGATGGATAGTGCTTGGAGCGGGTACCATCCGATGTATAAAACCATCTATTAACTCTACTCTATCTCTGAATTGCCATGAATAATAATCCTGGTAGGTATACTGCTTCTTGAAATCTAATTGTGCTAAAGAAGTTATCTCTGACATACTCTCAAATATAATGGATTATCATCGCTTTTCATTTTAGTTCATTTAAGCAATTTTTCTTTCTGCTGGATTACAGGCCGCGAGAGCGGATGGGTAGCCCTTATTTTACCTTGATTTTTGTTTCGTTTTTATCTAAAAGATGAAAAGAATCTGTATAAATTAAAAATTCATTTTATTATAACTCGATAAAGATTGAAGTCTATTTTTAAAGACTGTTGATGCCAGCGGCGCATTCCTTTTCCAGTCGCTGAAAAAGAATCAAAAAGCTTGACGATATAAAGCATCCCACCTGCCCTTCTGCCCGCGGCCCAAAATACGATCTGTTCTATCCATTTGAGAAACCAACACACAGTTTTATTACTTTTCCAATCGCTGAAAAGGTAACCAAAAAGCTTCTTTTTGTAAGGTGATTTTCTCGCACACTCGAAACCAAAAGATACCCTCTAAATCGCCTCCAAGGTTTCGCCGATTCTTACGAGGCTTCCTTTTTATCAAGTACAAAAAGTGGCTATTCTTGATTAGTATAGCGTTTAATATAGCTGCATTTGTTAAAGAAGTACCTTCTTACAGAGTTCATGATCATCAAGTGAGGGAAATGGGAGCAGTTTCAATTTATTATTTGTTTATATTTTAAGAGCCCAAAATACGATCTGTTCTATCCATTTGAAACACCAACACACAGTTTTATTACTTTTCCAGTCGCTGAAAAGTAACCAAAAAGCTTCTTTTTGTAAGGTGATTTTCTCGCACACGCGAAACCAAAAGAAACCCTCTAAATCGCCTCCAAGGTTTCGCCGATTCTTACGAGACTTTCTTTTGTTATTTTAGATAAAAATAGAACTATAATTAAGCATATCGAAGATGCCTTTTTCATGGGGCTAGAAGTATAGACTCTAAACAAAGAAGATAGATATAATTGATATATCAATTAAAAGTAATATCAATAATGAGTTCCCGTATTGCTGAATCTATCATATACTTAAAGAAACCATCAATCCCAACTGTTGATACATCAATAATATGGTTTTAACATAATTCAGCTTATTTTATAAGAAGCGGAAGCTTCAGTATCTTACTTCATTCTAATAAATAAATAAACAGGAACATCTCATATCTAACAAGTAACGTATTTTGCCTTCCAATGAGTGAATTCATTAAGCATGAGTGTGGGCTGGCACTTATTAGACTTCTTAAGCCATTGTCGTATTATCAAGAGAAGTCCGGTACAAGTTTATACGGTTTGAACAAGCTTCAGACCCTATTACAAAAGCAACGAAATCGTGGTCAGGATGGAGCGGGAATCGCAACCATTAAGCTAAATACACAACCAGGAAAGCGGTTTATTAGTCGACGACGAAGTAATAGTGCCCAATATTTAAAAGACTTATTTAACAGGAGCCTTTGCTCATTTTGAAGATTGTACACCAGAGCAGCAGATTCAGGATGGTTAAAAGATAATAAGCCATATACTGCAGAACTTCTATTGGGCCATCTGGGATATGGGACACATGGAAAGAATATAATCGAAACAGTACATCCGTTTCTGAGGCAGCATAAATGGATTAGCAGAAATCTCGTCCTCGCAGGTAATTTTAATCTCACGAATGTCGATGAATTATTCGAAGAGCTGGTGTCCTTAAAAGTGAGACTAAGCATCGAAGCCGAGATTTGTGTTTACAACTTATAAGTGAAATCAATTTTGTAACCTTGATTCGGATATGGCAAAGCATAACGACATAGGTTTTCTGGGAGAAAAAGAAGCGGAGGCCTTTTTATTCAAGAAAGGCTACGAGATAATAGAGCGGAATTGCCGTACCGGAAAAGCAGAAATCGACATTATTGCCAGAGCAGAAGATGTCTTAATTTTTATAGAGGTTAAAACGAGAACGAATATAAGCTTCGGACAACCAAAAGATTTTGTTGACGCCAAGAAAATCAAGTTTCTTACTTCTGCCGCAGGAGATTACATGCGAGAGATAGATCATGAATGGGAAGTAAGGTTTGATATTGTCTCAATAGTTTTTAACAAGTACAAAAAGTGGCAATTCTTGGTTAGTATAGCGTTTAATATAGCTGCATTTGTTAAAGAAGTACTTCTTACAGAATTCATGATCATCAAGTGAGGGAAATGGGAGCAGGTTCAATTTATTATTTGTTCATATTTTGAGTGCCCAAAATACGATCTGTTCTATCCATTTGAGAAACCAACACACAGTTTTATTACTTTTCCAGTCGCTGAAAAGTAACCAAAAAGCTTCTTTTTGTAAGGTGATTTTCTCGCACACTCGAAACCAAAAAAACCCTCTAAATCGCCTCCAAGGTTTCGCCGATTCTTACGAGGATTCCTTTTTATCAAGTACAAAAAGTGGCCCACAATGCTTAGGTGCCATTTAGAAATTTGCATTTAGTCATAGAACTTAATTATATAACTTGCTCTAATATTTTCACTGCTTTATATACTCACACAAGAAAGCTTGCCCTTCTTTGGAGGGAACCAAAAAATGCTCGCGAAATAATACCAACACGCTATGCTGGCACCCGCTATTTCGCCTTCCTAACGCTTCCCTTAGCTCGGTTACAGAGAGCCTTTTGCTCAATCATTAAATGTCTTAAAAGATAATAGGGTGGCGCTGGCATGGTAAAATTCTGTTTGACATGATCGAAAGCATTCAAAGATGTCCATGAGACATCTGGCCGAGGGAGCCGCGAAAGCGGATGGGTAGCTCTTATTTTACCTTTATTTTTGTTTCGTTTTCATTTAAGGAAAATGAAAAGAATCTGTATAAATTAAAAATTCATTTTATCATAACTTGATAAAGATTGAAGTCTCTTTTTTAAAGACTGTTGATGCCTGCGGCGCATTCCTTTTCCAGTCAATGAAAAGGAATCAAAAAACTTGACGACTTAAAGCATCCCACTAAGCAGGTTCCCCACCCGCCCGTTTCACGGTTCACTCCATCAAATGTTTGCCAACCATTTGGTCTACGGACTTCATTACGTTCATGCCCGCGGTGCGCAATATCTCCTTTCCCAGCGCTTCCTTTATGTACGATTTCATATGTAGCATTAGTCCTACGTACGAATCGAAGCGCAGCCTAACGAAACTTTTCATTTGAAAACTTCGGAAATATCAATACTTATCTTTGGGAGAATTTCTGATTGAAACACTTCTCCTGAGACGTATGGTTTACTACCATAATATTTCTCCTGTTCATTTAATTTATACACCACAATATCTTGATGTTCTGGGTCTACTATCCAATACTCTGAAACCAAGGAAGCCTCGTATAATTCAAACTTCTCTTTCATCTCTCGATGAGAATTGCCAGGAGAAAGGATTTCAATAACAATCTCTGGAGCTCCATTGCATCCTTGTTTATCTAATTTTGACACATCACAGATGACGACAATATCTGGCTGAACAACAGTATCTTCCTTGCCAGGTGTGAATGATACAGGCAAGCGCACGTCAAAAGGGGCATGAAAAAGATGGCATGAGCTTTTTATTAGTCCATGATCTAATTGTCTTAGGAGTAAGCGACTTATTATCTGATGTTTTACATTTGGAGCAGGCGACATTTTGAAAATAGTACCTTTAATCAACTCAACACGCTCTTTGAATTTCCATGATAGATAGTCTTGATACGTATAGTATCCCTGTAAGTCCAATTGTGAAAGTGATGTTATCTCTGACATACTCTCAAATATAATGGATTATCATCGCTTTTCATTTAAGTTCCTTTCAGAGCTTGGTATAGGCCTGAAAGGAAACCCAAATGATCCCTTTCATTTAAGTAATTTTTACTTTCTGTCAGATCACAGGCCAAAGAGGTAAACAATTCTGGGTTCATCACAAATTATCTGGTTTATTATCTTTCTAGGTCCTGAAAGGTTATAAAGCGACTTAACATCAATTAGTTAATTCATTTGCATCTCTTTGCTTACCAATCCTTCCCCGTTTTTTCGCCTCATAGCTATGGCAATGTCCCTCAAAAAGAGCTTTGTCTTGACAACCAAGCAAATACAACTCCTATTAACACTTGTTATTAAATCACTTCAGCCAAAAGCTCCCTTTTTGAAGGAAACTATTCCTCCGTCAAACCCTAAGTCAATTGCTAAATCGAGTCCAAGGCTTCCTCTATTTTTAACCCAATTCTCTTTCTATTTCGACAAAAAGGATTCAATCTTGATTTGTTATTTATTTCAAATTTCTAAAAAATCGCTAAATCTAAAAAAATGAAAGAATATTATAAACCTAATCTTCCGATGCGCTGACCTACTCATATAATAAGCAAGATGTTCAATTATCAACAAAAAGAAATATTTTGCTATTCCGCTCTTTCTAAGAGGGTCAGGGGAGTTGCTGCTACTCCGCCATCGCATCTCTAACAATCTTAGCACCAAGGACATAAATGCCTGATAGAAAAAAGCCTAAAACCCCTCCTAGGATAAGAGACTTTAACTTCGAGGATTGATTCTTGATAGGAATAAAAGTCCGATCGATTACTTGAAATTCTGGAATCGCACTACTTAGTAAGACTTCAATTTTTTTCTTATTTTGTAAAACCTTTCCATACTCTTGCTTGATTAAAACAAATTCTCTTTGTATTTCTACACGCCTAAGACCAGATAGGGACGATGTAAATCCTCTATAGTCATTTACCCCTGCAAGATTGGTTTCTACCCGCTTTAAGACAATAGCCAAAGAATCAGATTCAGCTTGTAATAGTTTAAAAGATCGCTGCGGGCGACCAACCGTTTCTTCGATATAAAAGTCGCTCAATTCTTTAAAAATCGCTTCTATTAATCTCATTGAAAGTATCTCACTCAATACTTCTACATTCAATCGAAAAATATCGGTGTCATCATTATAAGTAATGCTCATAACTCCTTTTGTCCCTAAAAGTTTATTACCAGAAAGTAATTCATGAATCGAATTTAAGGCGCTATATTCCCTTGGAGAAAAACCATTAATACTATCGGTAGTGAAGTAAAAATCCTTGAGATGCAAGTGCTCATAATTTGGAATTATAGGCTCTTCATTCCATACGCTGTGCAAATCATAAACATCAATAATATGGTTGGCTATAAAGTCGTATCTATTCCCTAATCCCACTTTTTCTAAAAGGATCGCATGTATAATGCGACCCGATCTTGCAAGTTCAGTAATTTTATTGTTTTCCACTCTATCGAAATCCATCCTATAGGAAGTAAGTGCCCTCCCTTGCGGATTTGCGAACGTGGAAATCATGAAACTAAGCCCTGCTGAGTAGGTCGTCTTATCAAGCATTCCTTTGCCAAAAAAAAGACCTGCTACTATCAATGATAGTAAAACTATCAATAGCTTTCTTCTCCATAGCTCTTGCCAGAATTCACGAATCTTTAAGATGAGCTCTTTGAGTGTAATCTCATCATCTTGATTATAGGGAGGTGGTATATTGGGTTTAGATTGATCCACGATTATTGCTCTTCTTAATTCTATTGTAATCCGTTCTCGTTCTCTGCATCTACGACTTTTCCTTCTCCGTTAATATGGACGATCACCCGGTTATTGTTCTTAGGGTATTGAGATTGATCTTCTTTGATCCCTTCGTTTTTATCCACCTCTGATCCTATAGAAATTGTTGCACCTTCTTTAGGTTTAGGATACTTTCTGAAAGGTGCAAATCCTTTGGTTTTTTGCATGGCTCCATTGGCAAATTCCACAGTCACAATATCTTTTCTTGCCTTATCTCCAAACCCACCAGCATAGGAATCTATATACCATTTAGCGTTCTTACCCATGGTATAGGAAACGGCTATTTTCTCATCTAACATATGTCTTTCTGGAAACATTTCTAAGGCTCGGGTATTCTTCATGTTGATATATACAACATCCTCTTTCTTTGGTACAACTATGACATCGCCTGCCATAATTATAAGATTGGATGCCATTGAAGGGTTCTTAAGAACTTGATCGAAGGATGTTATGGTTTTTATTGCAACGGAATCTTCTTCCGAGTGCCGCCTTAGCACATACACGCCTTCTGCGAATGCATCTTCGGATAATCCTCCTGCTCTTTTAATCACATCCAGCATTCGCTCATTCGGTTGAAGTAAGGCGTAATCTCCTGCATGCTCCACTTGTCCTCGGATAGTAACAATAGATTGCAATTCAAATCTCGCCACAGAACGGGCCACTATTTGATCAAAGGGTTCTAATTTAAAACCAATATTCTCTCCTTTCAAATTATAATTCTCATCAACTTCTACACTATTGACAATCGTAGCACTCGCCAGACCCTTAGTTATTGTTATTCTATATACATCCAAAATACCTGAAGCTTCTTTTGAAAGTCCTCCACTTAAGGTAATTACATCTCTAATAGTTAATGATGGATCGTATTGAAATGAAGAATCTATTCTTACTGCACCCCTTATAGAGACCGTAGTATTATCCGAATAAGCAGACTTCGCTAATACTACTACTTCATCCCAAGGTTCCAATACTATATTGCTAGATCCTAAGGGGGACACTATCGCATCAAAAACATTGATTCTGACATATTCTTTCTCATTTTTATTATTCACGTTGCCTCGAATAATATAACCAAACTCCTCAGCTTCTGGCGCCAAACCTCCAGCTAACAATATTGCTTGTTCTAACGTTATAGAATTATCTGGATCAAATGGATATTCTATTTCTTTTCTGACGGCACCACTGACCTTCAAGTTCGCTGGATCTGCATAGACTTTTTGTGAAGGAATAACCAATCTATCATTGGGTTCCAATAATAAATTTTTACTACTTCCTTCTTGTTGGCTTACAGCGGTCAAGTCAATTTGGATCAATTTAAAGGTACCATCGGGATTCTGTCTTACAAGAAAGGCAATATCAGTACGAGCATCTCTTTTTAACATTGCCTTGTCAATCAAGTCACTAACCCTGACTGTGCTTTCGATCGCATATTTGCCCGGATTTTCCACAGCCCCTCCAACAGCAACTGCGTTGCTTAAATCTGATATTATGGATCTTATTAGAATTTTATCACCATTCCTCAATGGAAACGTTTCTTTTCCCTGAGTAAGTTGAATTAGGTTGACATCACGGATAACTTTTCTGTCGCCCTCGTACCGTTTGATCTGGACCACTTCTTTAACAGCATTGGCTTGCAATCCTCCGGCATATCCCAAAAGCTCTTGAAGCCCTTCTCCTTCTAATATCTCATATAAAAAGGGCCTCTGAACCGCACCTTTAATACTTACAATGTTTTTTGCCAAAGGTACTTGGATCACGACATTATCCTCTAGATAATACTGAAACTGCACCAGCGGATTACTCATGAGTTCATAAACATCGAGTTCCTTTTGTTCAGAACCATTTGTTATCAGAATCTTCCTGACACTTCCTTTCTCCGTAGGTCCTCCTGCCGCTATTAAGGCATTAAAAGCTGTATTCGTGGCTACAAAATTATAAGACCCAGGTTGCTCTACTTCTCCGAAAATATTTACTGTAATCGTTCGAGGTCTCGATATTACTACGGCCATTTGCTCAGGACGAAATCTGTAATACCTCGAAAATCTTCGAATCAATAGTTTTTTCGTTTGTAGCCAAGTTAGCCCCCTTAAAAACACTTTAGGCATTTGAACGGGACTAATAAATCCATTGGCATCAATCTCATACTTGGCTTCAAACTGAGAAATACCAAATATGGAAATAGCCAATTCATCTCCAACACCAAGGACATAAGAATCTGGCACTTTTACTATAGAATTGGGCTGAAAAGCCTGAACACTATCCTCCCGGAAAATATCATGACCATAGACTTTAGATTTCTTCCTGGCGTTTGCCATTGAATCCAATGCGACCAAAATCGAATCGATAGTCACTACATCAGTCGAGTCACTGAATTGAATTATTAAATCAATTTGACCTTCACTCCTTTGAATTGTCCTGGTCTTTTCAGCCTGCGGAGCATCGCTATTTGTCAATTGTCCTATTCCTAGGATAGGAAGTATTATAACGAGTAAAATAATTAGCCTCATTTGCTAAACTTGATTATAAACGGGTATTTTAGAATAGTTTTTTTCACTTCATGTCAAATGTAGGATAAAATGAAATGCTTCAAGACATCTGGACTTCGGAAACATGCGGGCGCCTTTTATTCATGAAGAAATTCGAAAGATAAAACACCTCATAATTATACTGTTTATCTTCAATCCGTCAATCTAATTCGACTGACAAGATCAATTACTTGGCCCACTTCGTCAATTCCAAAACCCTTTCCACTTAATATCTGGCTATAACTCATAGTATGTAAATCCTCAAATCCATTATCAAAATTCAATGACACTCCATTTATCTTGATAGACCTGTGTGACCTTTGATCTTTAAAATCACTGGTTTCAGGAAGGTCCTTGCGGTCAATACTTAGAAACCAGTTCACCCTAGCTTGCTTAAGAATAATATATCCAGATGACTTCATTAGGCTATTATCATAGACTTTAGTCTCGATA
>JBLIDB010000172.1:0-10808 GCA_047634015.1 Saprospiraceae bacterium | reverse complement strand
CAAACCAAAAATAGAATGAAATTTTCGCCGAGCAGCCTACTTGCTTTTGGCCATGGCCAAAAGCAAGTAGGCTGCTCCTATTCTTATGACAACAGCAAGCTGTTGCATTTGTTAGTTGAATTCAAGCGTTGATTCCGAATCCCAGATTCATATTAGTAAAATACTTTTTATTTGAATGAATATATTGTTCGTAAACCAAGGAGATCGTAGTGAAGTTTCCCGATAATCTTCCTCCAATATCAGATCGATGTTTATAAAAACTCTCGAAACTTGCGCCAAAACCAAGAATGAAATTTTTCTTCGTTAAAAATAAATAATCTAATGAGAAATCATATTCAAGATCGTGGCCAAAAGATAGGATGTGTGCCAATACCCAGGTTCAAGTGGTTGGTATATTTGGGCTCTGACTCATCCCCAATAGAATCCAACTCTAATGAATACCTACTATTATAGGATTCAGAAGCATTAATGTGGGAGTTAGTCTTAAGCCCTGATTCCTGAAGAACATGGAAGGCTGAACATTCCACAAGATCAAAAGACGTGTCAATATTATAATCCCGAGCTGGATTTTCAGCATATAATAGCTTAACAAAAAGCATTAATAATAAAACTAAAAAGTCAATACGCATATCTAAATATAAGAAAGTTACTAATTAGAAATTGTCAATATAAGAGGTATGGCCGTTATAGCTACGAAATCCGCCGCAGACATAACAACGAGTTTTTAAGTCTGGGTTAGCGGGTTTTCATTCAAGAATCTCCTGACGGAAGTTCTGCTGATGTTAAGTTTTTGCGCAATTTGCGATTTATTGAACCCTTTTGCGAATAAGTCTTTTACATGCTGTTTTTTCAAAGCAGCAGATTTGGGTCTTCCATGTGGTTTACCCTTAGCCCTTGCGTGAGCGATTCCTGCTTTAACTCTTTCGCGGAGCATATCTCGTTCAAATTCAGCGAAGACGGCTAACATGCCCGCCATTGCTTTTCCAGAAGGAGTTGTAAAATCCAAGGCTTCGGTAACAGATACAAATCCGACCCCCAGGGCAATGAGGTCTTTAAGTTCCGTAATTAATCCGGAAAGAGAACGTCCCCAACGGTCTAATTTCCAAACTACAATAACATCAATTTTTCATTGCTTGGCAGCCAATAGAATTTGGTCACGTTTTTCTCGATTTTTAACGGCTGAAGATGTTTCCTCCGCTTCTATTGTAATTGACCATGCCCTGTTCTCGGCATATTCCCGCATGATTTTCAACTGCATGGAAAGTGTCTTTTGATCACGCGTGGATACTCTGGCATAAATGGCTGCTCTCATAGGTTCTACAGTTCAGTTTGAGCCCGGACAAAAACCCCTCTAAAAGTCGGCATTTTAAAGCCTTGATAAACAAGGAGTTAGCGGTGATGATTTTATATGGCCAAAATATTAGTTTTTAGCCATATAAAATACCGAAAAATATGGCTGCCGTTTACCAAACTGCTTACCCGAGATTAAAGTCGAATTTGAAAATACTTGACTGAAATTCATCCAAAATTCCCTGCGGCGGATTTCGTTGCTATAACGGCCATACCTCTATAAGCTATTTGTAATCAATAGGTTATAGTAAATATCGTGGGCAAATTCTCCCCTTTGGCTAACTATGACCTAGTAAGTATATTCTCCATGCCAGACGGACTCATTCCATTTGTTTGAATCAAATGACTTAAAAGCCACTTCCAATAAATATTGCGTTTCTTGAAGTTTGAGTTCAATTTCATTTCTTGTACTCTTGTGGCCAGTCCGTTGGGCTATTCATTTCGATTTGAGGCCTTCCTCCACTAAATAAATCGATCACATACCTTCGTCAAGCAATGATATGCAGTAAAAATCGCTGAGTCTCGTTATTTTCAAAATCTACCTCCTTTAATAGCTCATTGAAGCTTTTTCCATACCATGGCTTACTGGAATAAACATATTGCATTCTTTTTAAAACAAGATCATTTAGTGTTTTGTTAGTATCCTTTATCATATCCTTAACCTACGAAAAGTAGATTAATAAGTAGTTTTGAAGTGGATAAAAAAGACGAACGGATGAAAAACATAGGAATTCTACTAATCGGTTTGATGCTTGTATTCTCGACAGCATGCTCAGATGATGACCCGCAACCTGCGGGTGATAATGTAATAAATTACGACGGGCCAAATGACACTGCTCCTACTTTAGCAAGTGGCTTTTATGAATTTGGCGTCCGCTTTACCAATCGAGAATTGAGCGGATCTGTTGGGAAATCAATAACGGAGATCTCTTTCTACATGTATGATGTCCTTCCAAGAGTAACAGTCACATTCTCTCCAGATTTCACAATCTCAGAGCCGGCAGAAATTCAATATTCTGAAGATGTGACCAACCTTACAGCCAATGCTTGGAATACATTCCAATTACAAACACCTTTCCCTATTGATGGCAATCCATTATGGATCGGTGTAAAAGTTGATCTGCCACAAGCTATGCAAACTATAGGGTGTGATGCTGGCCCTGCAAATGCAAATGGTGACTGGCTTTATTCAGACGAGCCACCTACTTGGGATACATTCCGAGCACTCAATAACGTAAGCGTTAATTGGAATATCAGAGCGACTATAAGCGAATAATAATTTAGTTCAAAATTTCTGATATTGGTGTATGCGCTAAGTCAAAAGCCTCAGCTACTGCTTTATAGCATACCTCTCCGTTGACGACATTGAGCCCCTTTGCGAGTCCATCATGATCTTGGCAAGCTTTTTTCCATCCCTTATTGGCTAATTGCAACCCATGGAATAAAGTGGCATTAGTAAGTGCAATCGTCGACGTGTAAGGTACGGCACCTGGCATATTAGCTACGCAATAGTGAACCACTCCATCGATTACAAACGTTGGATCTTCATGTGTTGTTGGTACACAAGTTTCGATGCATCCACCTTGATCGACAGCAACATCTACAACTACAGCACCGTCCTTCATATCCTTGAGCATTGCTCTTGTGATCAAATTTGGTGCTTTGGCTCCTGGAATAAGCACTGCTCCTACAATAAGATCTGCCTGAATACTCATTTGCTTAATGTTGTACTCAGTACTGAACATTGTATCAACATTGGCAGGTAGTACATCCTCTAAATATCGAAGTCTATCAAGATTAATATCCAATATCGTAACGTCAGCTCCAAGACCTGCGGCCATCTTTGCCGCTTGAGTTCCTACTATACCACCTCCGAGAATTACAACTCTTGCCGCTTTTACTCCCGGAACTCCTCCCAATAGAATCCCACGACCGCCACTTGGCTTCTCAAGATACTTAGCGCCTTCCTGGACAGACATCCTTCCAGCTACTTCTGACATCGGAATCAATAGAGGAAGAGAACCATTGGGAGCCTCTACGGTCTCATAGGCTATACAAATGGCCTTGCTCTTTATCATGGCCAGTGTTAAAGGCTCATGAGAAGCAAAATGAAAATAAGTATATAAAAGCTGTTCTTTCTTGATCAGACTATATTCCTTCTCAATGGGTTCCTTGACTTTTATAATCATCTCAGCCACCTCATAAACCTCTTCTATGGTATCCAATGTCCTGGCACCCGCCCCGATATAATCCTCTTTAAAAAATCCACTACCCTCTCCGGCATCTGATTGTATATAGACAGTATGCCCAGCCTTAACAAATGCTTGGACTCCAGATGGAGTTAATGCTACTCTATTCTCACTTGATTTTATTTCTTTTGGAACACCTACTATCATTTATTATGCAATTAATACTGTGAAATAGTTATGGACTGGAATTCAAAAAACGACAAGATGGACCCTCAGTCAAAAAACATAAGTAAAAATAATAGGAACACTTGAATAATTATCAATAATAACTCAAAATATACTTCCATTACGTCAATATAATTTGTTAATAGTTACCACTACGTCAAATTTACATGTACAGCGTTTTTGATAGAATTGAAGTAATCTTTCAAAATATCGACATTCTTTTCTCTGGGAGTTAGCACTTCTACTATAATAGTCTCATTAAATGAAGGCATATAAATCTTTTCCAATACACCCTTCAACTCCTTCTCATTTATGACTCTTTCGTACTTAACACCATAGGCTTGGGCGATTCCTTGAGCAGAAGTCTTGTGGTGAGCTTCGAAATGTTGTTCGAATTGCTTAGTCTGTAAAGGCCCTTTTACATATCTAAAAATATTGCCCCCTTCATTGTTAATCATTATTACTCGGAGATTAGAAGGTACATGATTATGCCAGAAGGCATTGCTATCATAGAAGAATGCAATATCTCCAGTAACAAGCGTAACAAGCTGATCTGTTATATAAGCAGCACCCATAGCAGTAGACGTACATCCATCTATACCACTTACCCCTCGATTAGCTCTATAAGTAAGATCTCTTCTTGTTTCAAACAATTGAGTATATCTCACAGGAGTGCTATTAGCAACATGCCATAATCCAAAAGGTGCCTTTTCATGGATAAGGTTCAAAACAAACAGATCTGACCAACTACAAGATTTTAGGTAATCATCGTGCGCGGCTTTGGTTGTTTCCTCTCTATCTACCCACCTTTCTTTCCATTGCGATTGATCATTTGCTTGTGAGGATTCAATCAGTAAGGGAACTAATTCCTCGAGCATCATGGGGATATTCATCGTCAAGGATTGATAGGTATCGATATAATCATCGGATGCATCAACATGCCAATGTCCTGACAAATGCATCTCTCTCAACATGAATCTCAATTTCTTAGAAACCAAAGCTCCTCCACAAGAAATAACGAGATCAGGTGCAAAGATCCCATATTCTTCCTGATTCATACTATCGATCAACCTATCTATAGAACGATATACACCATCTGCCACAACATTAGAAGTAGTCTCAGTAAGCACTACTACTTTGTTTATACTTGCCAGCTTTCCAATGGCCGCATCGAATTCCGCGGAGCGAGTATGTTGTCCTACAATCACAAGAACCTTATCAAATGACTGCCACAGTCTTCTTATTTCACTTTGAGTCTCTTCGCTCAATATATTACGCCGACGCAATGTTTTCACAATTTTTGGCGCTTGATACTCTTCTATAGGAGTGGTATGGTATAAAGGTTCATGCATAGGAATATTAATATGCACAGGCCCTTTATTATCGAGTGTTGTTTCATCTATAGCATGATTGACGGTCCGGTCATTATTCCAAAGCGCGTTTTCTGTACTGGGGTCACATACTAAGGAATGTGAAGATTTTACATAATTAGAAAACATCCCATCTTGTCGCATTGTCTGTCCTGCCCTTTGATCTATCCATTCGGGAGGTCTATCAGCAGTTAGTACAAGCAGTGGCACTTTCTGATAATAAGCTTCTACCAAAGCTGGAGCATAATTCAACCCAGCACTTCCAGAGGTGCAACAAAGGATTACTGGAAATTCTAATTCTTGAGCCATACCTAAAGCAAAGAATCCTGCTACTCTTTCATCTGGAATATTTACACATTGAATATCTGGATGCTCATCCAAAGAAATAGTAAGTGGCGCATTACGAGAGCCAGGAGAAATTATAGCATGTCTTATCCCCTTTAGAGCACAAATATTGACTAAGTGTGCAATACTCTGTTTGGCAGAGAGTCGATTCATACAGGCGCCTTTTCAACAATTACTGACATCATGGTACTTGCTTTTAATTCTGTCTCATCCCATTCCGCTCTTGCTTCCGACATAGCTGTTAAGCCCCCTCCGAGATATAGCAAAAAAGCATCTTTCCATATGGTCATAGACCTCAGATTTATAAATAATGCTGAATAAACCTCAGCATTATTATTTCTCCTTGGTATTTTCCAAGGTCCTATATATCCGCAATAATCTTGTCGATCATGCTCTTCATAGGTCCCTATCCACTCTTGGGCCAAACTTTGGGGCAACCCACAAATCGCAGGACCGGGATGAAGCAAAGCTGCGATTTTCAAGGCATTCTGATTATCTTTTAAGAAGTAATCCGTACATAGATGGAGCATTGATCCTGCCCTAACAGTTCGAGGTCCTCTTTTAGAATAGGGTAAACCTTCATCCTCTAATTTTCCTTCTATAAATGTCTCTATTACATGCTGCTCATGAGATTCCTTTTCTCTCCATTTGACATCTGGTAATGGGATTCCCATATCTGGAATCGTTCCAGCCAATGCCATGGTATGCAGCGTAGTTCTTTTATCTCGCAACAATACCTCGGGAGTTGCGCCACACCACAATCCCCTATCAGGGATATGATAAAGAAACACAAAAGTATTTGCGTGCTTCTGTTTTAATTCTTCAAATATTTCAAATATTGTTTTGCGGCCTCGTGATACTCTTTTGACTTTAGAGATGACCACCTTTGCAAAGTCATTTCTCCGTATCGCCTCTATTGTCTCACGAGCACAAAGCAGATATTCTTGCTCTTCTGTAGATTCTTCAGGACATCTTTTATTCTGGACAAAAGAAAATTCCAAGTTGTGCGCTACATGATCAGCAGGAATCTTGGTTGGCTGAAAATCGTAATTCTGAAATGACTGAACTACAAAAGAGGGAATGTCATTCTCATCGTGTCTTACAAAGCCTTCATCAGACCAAACTATCGTATGATCCAAGCTCCGTGGTATGCTAAATACCGCAAATGCATCCTGATCAGTAAAGACCTTTCTTTCTTCTTTCATCCTATAGTAATAACCCCCTCGATTTGCTAAAGTTTAATCCAAATCATACAACTTGACATCTCTCTTTACCTTTCCTGTACTAGTAGTTTTTAATTCCTTGACAAAGTAGGTTTTTTTAGGAATCTCATATCTGTCTAAGGCTATTTTCATATTCGAATTTAACCTCTCCAGCACTTGATCAGAATAGCGACTCCCTGCAATCAACAATATGGCGCATTGCCCCAGAGTCTCATGTACCTGACTCAGAATAACATAAGGGTCATTGATAAAATCCGATAATTTCCCTTCGATTGTTTCAGGATGTAATTTAATACCCCCTGAATTTATTACGAAGTCCGATCTTCCAATCCATTTAAATCTATTGGAATCAACTATTTCCACCTTGTCGTTTGTAACTATTTTGAAGTTAGACAGATAATCTGCCTCTATTATTAAATTATCATCTTCTTCAGAGATATTCACTCCTTTTATGACTTCAAAATAATCGGATGCGTCTATTCCATTTAATCCTTGAACCGCAATATGTGTGATAGTTTCTGTCATACCATATGTCATATAGCAGAGCGTACGGAGACCCTCTAATTGTTTTCTCAAATAAGGCAATACAGGAGCCCCTCCGATAATGAGCTTTTTAATTAAAAAAAAATTACTCTTAGTATCATTAATGGTTGATTGCACTTGAAAAGGCGTCAAAGCAGCAAAATCTACAGTACTTGTCAAATCCCGAAATGGCGTACTCGAAGGAGGGACACATAATAGATTCATACCTCCGACAATAGCTCTTACAACCATCATTTTCCCTGCGATATAAGCCGCTGGCATAGATAAATGAAAATTCATCCCTTTCTCCAATTCGAAATAATCGATGGTTTTAAGCGCAGAGGCACGCATACTCTTTTTAGATAAGCTTATTAGCTTCGGAGCACCGGTAGATCCTGAGGTTCTAACGATTACGTCTGTATCTGAAGACTCCCACTCACGAATAGTGCATATAATATCCAAAATCCATCTGTCGCCCAGAAATTCATCTTCCTTTTCTAATAACTCATCTTTGGTATAATGCTTATTATAAATTACAAACTTCATTCTTCTCGATCACTTCAATAATGAAAAATCCCATTGCTTATCTATATTATACCATAATTCGGCATTTCTAATTTCAAGAGGAGACGGAACATTATTAGAAAAAAGCCCTCCTGTTCCCAATCCTTGAGGCATGTCGCTGTTTAAAGTATCGGTCCATGAGGCAATCGCATGAAGACCGACATTACTCTCTAATGCTGAAGTATTCCACCATCCTATCTCCAGAGATTCAGCTATATCAATCCATTCATTTGCTGCTTTCCAGCCTCCTACCAAACTCGGTTTTAGTATAATATATTGAGGCATTATACATGCAAGCATTTCTTCTTTCTTCTTACCTCCAATTATACCAATCAACTCTTCATCTAGTGCTATCGGTAAAGGCGTTAATGAACAAAGAAGCGCCATCTCTTCCCACTGTCCTTGTCTTATAGGCTGCTCTATAGAATGAATATCAAGTGCGGATAATATAGTAAGCTTCTCCAAAGCATCCGCAGCAGAAAATGCTCCATTCGCATCAACCCTTATTTCCATATCTGCTGAAGAGAATTCATTTCTAATAGATGAAATCAACGATATCTCTTCATCAAAATCTATAGCGCCTATCTTAAGTTTGATACAACGAAATCCCTCGTTGATCTTTTGTTTGATCTGCTCTCGCATGTACCTTTTTTCCCCCATCCAGATCAATCCGTTTATAGGAATCCCTCTTTCTCCCCTTGAAAAAGGAGTGTCAAAATAATTTAGGGCGTTATGCGCTATCTTTCCTTTTTGCCACATTTCTATGCCGAAATCCACAGCAGGTGCCAGCACGTTTGATTCCGTTCTGGTCATTCTTTGATTGGTAATTGCCACAATATCCTTATCAGCATCAGGACTCAATTTAGGTATTGTAGAGATTTCTCCGACGGTACGCATTGCTCCATCTGTATCAAAACCTAGTATAAAAGTTGAGCCTTTCTCAAGTAATACGCCACGAGAAGTACCACTCGCTCTATTGAACAGTAATGGGTGATTAACAAGCTTATATTGGCCATTCATATATACCCCAAATGTACGCAGTATCCTTTTGTGAGATTACCGTGAATGAATATGAACCTATATATAGATTGACTTATATATCTTAAGCCCAAATTAGTATCGTCAAATATGAGTGAAATTTTGAAGCGAGCGTTTAACACCAATGTGTTTAGGTCACAAGGGCATGAACTGATAGATATGTTGGCCGATTTGTTAGACTCCAATCAGCAAGGTGAAGGTAAAGTCTCTAATCCAACGACCCCAAGTGAACAATTAGAGTTCTGGAGAAAATACAATATTGATAGCCCATTAGGATTTTATGATGATTTAATAAAAGACAGTATTAAACTTTATCATCCAAAATATATCGGACATCAAGTTTCGGCCCCTGCTCCAGAAGCAGTGTTGGCCGGATTGGTTTCAGATTTTCTTAATAATGGTATGGGTGTTTTTGAAATGGGTACAGCGGCCACAGCAATTGAAAAAGTTGTTATTGAAATTTTCTGCAAGAAAGTAGGCTACTCATCAGATAGCGATGGGTTTCTAACTTCAGGTGGAACCTTAGCTAACTTAACAGCCCTACTTGCCGCACGTAATCACTCTCAACAGCAACATCCTGATAAGAAAAGATTTATCCTGGTTTCGGAACAGGCACATTATTGTATTGATCGTGCAGCAGCAACAATGGGCTTGGCAACTTCTCAAGTAATTAAAGTGAAGACAAAAGAAGACTTTAGCATGTCTATTGATCACCTTTCAGAATTACTTCCCATTTATAATACTGGAAGTAATTCTATTCTTGCAATTGTAGCCTCAGCTTGTTCCACAGCTACAGGTTCTTATGATGATGTCAAACGAATCTCGCACTTGTGCCAAAAGCATAATATCTGGCTACATGTCGATGGTGCGCATGGTGGAGCTGCATTATGGTCTAAATCATATGAACATCTAATGAATGGTGCTGAACTTGCAGATTCTATCATTATAGATGCCCATAAAATGATGCTTGTTCCTGCACTGACAACAGCAGTATTATTTCGTGATGGCAGAACTTCTTATCGTACTTTTCAACAAGCAGCAAGCTATCTATTTGAAAAAGATGAGGATGAATGGCACAACCTTGCAAAACGCACTTATGAAACGACGAAATATATGATGAGCATCAAGATATTTCTATTATTGCGCTATTACGGAGATACACTTATTGACTCATTTGTTACGCGTCAGTACGACCTAACTCGTCAATTCGCCGGCTATCTCCATTCAAGAAAAGATTTTGAAATCGGTCACAAACCCATGTCCAATATTCTATGTTTTAGATACCTTGAAGCAGGACGATCAAATGAAGTACTTAATACTCTAAATGCTCAAATTAGAAAATCAATTTGGGAAGATGGTACTTTCTATATTGTCCAAACGCAACTGAATGAGATACAATATCTTAGAATTACGATTATGAATCCACATACTACAATGGAAGAACTAAAGTCTCTGGTACAACATATTTTAGACAAAGTAACAATTATAAGATTAGCATAAACCCAAGTTATGAGATCTTCTACCTCCGCTCTTAGTGGCCAACAGTTTAAACCTGTACAGAATGCTGGCATCTATAATGATATAATGACTTTAGAAGGAACCGTTTCTAAATCCATATATTTATTGGGAATGTTGATCGGAGCCGGAGTATAGGGATACAAACTGGCTATCCATCCTACTTAAAAGTTCAGACAAATGGACACCTACACAAAGGCATAGATCAGAGTTGCTATTCAAATATTATCCCGAGCTTGAAAAAGCATATAAGCTAAGCAGAAAGCTAGCGAAGATATTTGAACAAAAGACGACAAAAGAGATAGCGTATAAAAAAATTGCACTAAAGTATAATGACGTGGAAGCATCAGGGTTTAAATCATTTTATACAATAGCAAATACAATAAAGAGCCATTATAATCAAATCCTCAACTACTTCAATAATCGAAGTACCAACGCATCTGCAGAATCCTTTAATGCCAAAGTGA
>JBLIDB010000171.1:0-10847 GCA_047634015.1 Saprospiraceae bacterium | reverse complement strand
GTTTATCAATGAGTTGGTTTCTTTTTTCTGCCCTAGATTCTTTTAGGCAGTTATCACACATTCCGCAAGGATTTCCAGTTTCCTCTCCGAAATAGTCTAATATATGATTCATCCTACAAGCTTCATTGTTGATAAGACTTTTCATAGACTCCCATCGCTCTTCATGACGTTTTTTAAGAAGGAGATATTTTATCTTGAAATCCTTGAGATAACTGTGAGAAATACGATTTTTCTTGAATAGAATCTTTTCTCCTGCTTTGTGGATACTAAGATTAATAGCCCCCATATGTTGGAGGTAACGTAATCTTTTCAAAAGATACGCTTCTTCTACTTTATACTTTTTCGCCATTTCCTGAGTATCGACCTCTACCCAATTATCGAATATTTGCTCATGAGATCTCATTAATGCACTTAGTAATTTATATCCTTTCCCTAGGCTATGTTCTAAGTCTCTTGTATCTCGAGGGCTCATTGACATTTTCACAACCGTCCGCGGCTTATCTTCTTCTATAATCTCTACTAAGCCTAAGTATTGCCAAGCTTTTAGTATGGCCTTTACACTACTGTACGGCATTTTTGATTTTTCCGAGAGTAGCCCAATATCTAAATCTCTCATTGAGAGTTCTCCTTCATTGACGTTTATTCCAGCAACAACATGCACAAGGCTATAAATCGTACATAAATCTGAAAAAGGTTGAAAAGTGGTTTGAAGGATTGATGATTTGAATTCCAAATCATCTTTGGATATCAAAGCGAGTGCCGCAGCCTCGCTCCCGTCACGACCGGCCCTTCCAATCTCTTGAAAATATTCCTCAATAGAGGGTGGTAAGTCGTAATGAATCACCTGCCCTATATCAGATATGTCTATTCCCATACCGAAGGCATTTGTAGCCGCCACTACTTGGAGTTCTCCCGAAATGAATTCTTTTTGCCTCCATTTCTTCTCCTTATATGAAACACCCGCGTGGTAAAAGGCTGCTTTTATTTTTTGGGAACGCAATGTAGTTGCGAGCATCTGTACTACTCTTCTACTTCTCGCATAGATAATTACTTTGGAATTAGACTTTTGAACAGTACGAACTATCTCCCCCACCTTATCCTCAGTATTCAGCATACTTATAGAGATGTTGCTTCTTTTGAAACTGTCTCTTACTACTGCGGCCTTTGGTATTGATATATATTTCTTGATCTCCTCAAGGACATTAAGTGTCGCTGTAGCTGTCAGAGCGATAGTTTGGGGGTTACCGATTTCCGTTCTAAAACTACCTATATCTAAATAACTTGGACGAAAATCATGTCCCCATTGAGATATGCAATGTGCTTCGTCAATAGCCAAGAGATTAATCTTTGCATTTTTAATACGCTCCGTAAATAGAGGTTGAGCGAGTCTTTCTGGCGAAACATATAGCAGCTTGATATCTCCGTATATCACGTTATCAAGAATTCTATCTATCTGATCTAACTTTAATCCTGAATGTATCCGTTCAGCAGCGACCCCTCTTGCTTTTAAAGCATTAACTTGATCTTCCATCAGGGCAATAAGCGGTGATATCACAAGAGTTAGTCCTGGACTTATAATCGCTGGAATCTGATAACATAAAGATTTGCCTCCACCAGTAGGAAGGAGTCCCACAATATCATGGCCTTTAAATAACTTATTTAGTACCCTTATTTGAGGAGCTCTAAAGTTTGAATATTTCCAATACTTTTGCAGCGCATTACGCGCATCATCAATGGAATTATTCAAGTTCAAATATTAGCATTTTGTTAAACTAAACACGCCCTAAAACATTGGCCCCAATCTTGCATTGATATTGCGATCCACTTAGGGTAATATAAATTACAGACAAACTTATTAAAAGTCCATTCGTGCAATACATAAATATGAAATCATTATTCAGCTCACTCTTATTAATTACTGCATTTCTTTTGCTTTGCACGTTCTCCTTTGGCCAATCCAAAAACTGGTACGATGAGAAACGCACTTCCGATAAACCATACAGTATCAATACGGATGAAGTATATGGAAATTTCCTAAAAGGGAAGAAAGGTCAGCAAGTAGTAGTGGCAGTAATAGATTCAGGAGTAGATATCGAACACGAAGACCTTGATGATGTGATCTGGACAAATTTTAATGAAATTCCCGACAATGGTATTGATGATGATAAGAACGGTTACATAGATGATATACATGGGTGGAATTTTATAGGAGGTAAAGATGGATCACAAGTAGGATCTGAGACGCTTGAAATGACAAGAATCTATGGACAACTTCGTGAAAAGTATAAGGATAGAGATTCCAGTACATTGTCCAAAAAGGAATTAGAGGAATACAAGCTATTCAAGGAATATGGAAAGCAAGTAGATAAGCAATATAAATCCGCGAAAGAGCAATATGAGCAATTCGAAAATGAAGTAGTAATTCTGGAGCCTGTTGTGGATTATCTCGATGAAATATCTCAATACAGAGCCGTGGATGAAGAGCTTTTGGATTCGTTATCAGAGATTGAATTTAGGAATCCTGCCATCGCTGCTAATATTCTTAATTACTTTCTTACTGAAATAGGAGAAATCCCATCTATACAAGATATCCGAGCTCAGCTTATAGAACCAAATGTTGCAGCTATGGATCATTATGGACCGATCTGGAAGTATAGATATAATCCAGACTACGATTCCCGTAAAGAAATCGTAGGAGATGACCCTAATAATGTCCATGAAAGAGATTATGGAAACAACTCTCTCGAGGGACCAGACGCCATGCATGGTACTCATGTTTCTGGAATTATCGCTGCTGAAAGAAATAATGATATAGGAATTAATGGAATTTCTAATAATACACGGATCATGGTATTAAGAGCCGTTCCTGATGGTGATGAGCGCGATAAAGATGTTGCCAATGCAATCCGATATGCGGTAGAAAATGGAGCATCTATCATTAATATGAGTTTCGGTAAAGGACAATCTCCTAATAAGCAAGCGGTTGATGATGCAGTGCGGTATGCCGAAAAGCATGATGTTCTGATGGTACATGCTGCAGGAAATTCAGGTGCGCAATTAGAAGTCTCTGACAACTTTCCCAATGATCACTTTTTAAAGCCTAAAGGATTCTTATTCTGGAAAAAGAAGCAACCTGAAAATTGGATTTCTGTAGGGGCATCTGGCCCATCTAAGAAAGAGGATATGGCAGCCAGTTTCTCTAATTACGGAAGCCAAGATGTAGATGTATTTGCTCCTGGAGTAATGATGTATAGCACTGTTCCTGATAATGCTTATGAAATAGCGCAAGGTACTTCAATGGCGGCTCCAGTTATCAGTGGTGTAGCTGCATTAATTAGATCTTACTTTCCAACCCTGACAGCCGTGCAAGTAAAAGAAGTTCTTGTCGAGAGTACAATACCGATAGAAACATTGGTAACAAAACCTGGTAGTTCAGAATTGGTGGCCTTCTCTACATTATCCGTGAGCGGTGGAATCATTGATATCGCAAATGCGGTTGCATTGGCGGCACGTACTAAAGGTAAGAAGAAGATTAAAAAAGCTAAAATGGCCGAAAGGGCCTAAGCAAGTCATTTGTTATAATAACTTAAGAAGTCTTACAACACTGCGCTCTAAGTGATTATTGATCTTTTCTATTATTGTCACCTTGTTTAGGAAAAGATCATGGCGCAAGGTGGAACTATTGACCCATAAAGTCAGCCATCCATCGGCATATTCTACCCTGGTAATGCGCGACGAGATACTCGCATTCATTTCTTCCTTGATGTAAGTTCTTATCTTCTGTGCGTAGTAGATATCTCCGATCTGTTCTTCGTTGATAAATTTTTGAATGACGTCTTTTATATGAAGATCCATAGGGATAAAGTTGAAAGCGAAAGTACTCTATATTCTCAATAAGAATTTAAAGAAATAAGTTTCACGAATTACTCACTAAAGCTCCATCCCTAACTTGAAATGCCTGATAAGCAATAGTATGTGTATCCAATATTTTTTGAGACCTTCCTAATTCGATATCTGTTAGAAAAATTTGCCCAAAGGAATCATCATTAATAATTCTTAAGAGTACTGTAAGACGGTTACCATCAAGTTTTTCAAAATAGTCATCCAGCATTAGGATTGGTTTACGATTTAGGAATTCAGCCAAATATTGATATTCAGCCATACGCATGGCGTAGAGTAGGGATTTCACTTGACCTTGCGAACCAAATTTTTTGAATGTCTTCCCTCCTATCAATATTTGAATATCATCTTTTTGAATTCCAATCAAAGGTCTTCTGACAGCTATCTCTTGACCGACCATCTGATTATACAAGTCAAGTGCTGGGCCGTTTCCCAATTGAGATTCGTAGACTAATTCTATTTCTTCCTTATTTGATGAGAGGGCATTGTAATGGAATTGAATTGTAGTATTCAATTTTTCTATCTGCTCATTTCTAATATTGTACAAGTTGTTAGCCAAAGGAGCCAATTGCGCATTATATGCCTCCACTTCAAGACTCCCTGGTCTTCTATCAGATTTGAGCAGTGCATCTTTCTGACGCAATATTCGATTATAGCGCATGAGACCATCGAGATACTCCTTATCACTCTGACACAGAATACGATTTATGTAATCCCTCCTTTCTAAGCTGCCTCCATATACCAAGGATATATCATCTGGTGCGACGAGCACTAAAGGGTTCTTCCCTAGTAAGTTCTTAACCTGCCCTATTTTCTTCCCATTAATTTCAAATACCCGGCGACTATCCCGTTTGTATTTCGCGCTTACTCTTAATGAATTGCCACTTGACAAATCTTCATACGCACCAGAAAGACGGTAAAAATCCATTCCGTCTTGGGTCAAAGCGCTGTCTGAAAGATGAAAATGGCTCTTCCCAAATGATAAGAGGTGAATCGCATCTAAAAGATTGGTTTTGCCTGCACCGTTGTCTCCATAAAATAAATTGATCCGCTCAGAAAACGATACGGAGACCTGCTTTAAGTTCTTAAATTGATGGAGCTCTAAATCTTTTAGGAACATAAATTTTAAATGTCAAAAGGAAATAACGAAGATAAGAAGAAACCTTCCGCCAATGAGCTATTAAAAGAACTGGCAAAATTGTTATTTTTGTAATAACTTTAAAAGAAATACTTGAAATATGGCAGTGGCAACAAAAGCAAAGAGTAAAAGAGCAAGTACGAAAAGCAAGGCAAAATACTCCAAGGAGACCTATCTAAAGTGGTATGAAGTAATGCTAAGAGTCAGAAGGTTCGAAGAAAGAGCATTGATGGCTTACAGTCAGCAAAAGATCAGAGGCTTCTGTCATGTCTATATTGGGCAAGAAGCAATTACTGCGGGACTAGCAAGTGCTATTCGTCCAGAAGATAAGATAGTAACAGCATATCGCCAACATGGTATAGCCTTATCAAGAGGACTTACTGCAAATTCTTGCCTGGCTGAGCTCTATGGTAAGAAAGACGGTTGTGTGGGTGGCAAAGGTGGTTCTATGCACTTCTTTAGTAAAGAGCTAAATTACTTTGGAGGGAACGGAATTGTAGGAGCACAGATTCCTATCGGTACTGGTATCGCACTGGCGGAGAAATATCGCAAAACAGATAATCTTGCTGTATGTATGTTTGGAGATGGAGCTGCTCGACAAGGTGCTCTTTATGAGTCATTTAATATGGCTATGACATGGAAACTTCCTGTACTTTATATAGTAGAGAACAATGGCTACGCCATGGGAACTTCTGTTAGTAGAACTTCAAATGTTACTGAACTTCACAAAATTGGTGAAGCTTTTGACATGCCGAGTAAGGAAGTTGATGGCATGGCTCCTGAAAGCGTTCATGAGGCCCTAATGGCAGCGGCAGAATATATCCGAGGAGGAAATGGCCCTTACTTCCTTGAAATAAAAACATACCGCTATAGAGGGCATTCAGTTTCTGATCCTGCAAAGTATCGGACGAAAGAAGAACTTGAATCTTATAAAGCGTTGGATCCTATTTATAAGACAGAAGAGACTATCATAAAAGGTAAGATTGCTACACAGAAGGAAGTGGATGCTATCAAAGAGAAGATAAAAGCTGAGATAGAAGCGGCGGCAGCATTTGCAGAAGCTTCTCCACTACCGGATGGTTCTGATCTATACGCTCATAACTACTCGGAGGACTACCCTTTTATAAGGGATTAGTAGTGACATAAATAGTAATAAAAAAAAGCATGCTTCTATGATAGAAGCATGCTTTTTTTTATTGATTCTTATTTTGAAAATCCTTCAAAAGAAATTTATACACACCTATCCTATGCGCTATCTTCAACCAGATAACAAACTGCTGCAGTAAAAAGAACCCGGTTATTAGCCCAACACTACTAATGCCAATGTTAGATTCTAAAAAGACTACAACAAAATATAGAAGAAATAATATCAAGGCAAAAAGCCACAATGAAAGAAGTAGTCGAAAAAACCTCCTTAATGCGAATTTGAAATTCTTAGTTATCGCATTCCAAACTCCCGTGGATTCAGTCACTATCGAAACTCTGGAATAAGCTCCCCAAACAAATAGAAATGCGACTCCATGTATCCATAGAAAGAATAACAATAATCCCATCCAAATGATATGGCTATCATTCAACCATGTCTCCATCATACTTAAAAACGAACCTAAATAAGGAGCCCAGATAAGAGCGCTCCAAATGGCGAATAAAATAGTCATTGCGATTCCTACTCCTATAAACTTCCCAAAGTACTTAGCTCCCCCAAGCCAAAAAGAAGTCCAATCTTTCTTACGATCATCATCAATCAAAGCATTCCAAATCCCAGCATTAATAAATCCTGAGAATATCATATATAAAAGAATATACCATCTTAACTTACCGATGAGAGGTGATAAAGAGGCTCCGTGAACATTAAAAAGGTCTTGAAGTATCGTATAGTCGAACTTAGTAATCATTCTTCCCAGAGACATAGATTGCCCCATAGAAGCTTCTATAACCTGATAGACTTGCAATCCCAGGGTCAGAGCCAGCAATAACTGGAAACAGTAGACGATGGAAATTATTTTCCATCTGCGAAATGCCAATAATAGGTTTCTAATTACTTTCATCACATTAACACATTCGTCGCTTGTAGCGCGTTTTGAACCCAAGATAAAGACCTCAAAGCATACTTCCAGATGCCCATGCTATTAGGCTCAAGCGTAAAGCTATTGTTATTGCGGTCTATATCCAATCTAACTAAAAACCGTGGATCAATCTCGGCGCTAATAATCTTCTCCTTACCAGTTCTAACTAAATATTTTACTGTTTCTCTTCCATCCCATATCAGCTCTTCCGTATCTCCATTTGCCCAAGTTAATTTCACTTCAACAGGAATAATAAAATCTCCTTTTCTTTCTAATCTAATCCGTGAGAAGTATTCGTTCGAAGTATTTGATTCTTTAAACTCAAAATCATTATTATTAGAAAACCATCCAGTTCCATCTTTGGCTTGATTATTTGAAATATTCGTAACAGTATAATCACATACTTGTGTTCCATCTAATGATTGGTTAATGAATTCTTCTAAATTCTCACTAAGATGACTATCGCTTTTCTCAAAAGCCGTCCTTAAAATATTTATGAAATTCTCTCTTCTCGGGTGACTAAATTTATTCAACTCAAAATAACTTTTCATCATCTCATCGAACTTATCCTCTCCAAGATGTTCCTTTATAGTTTGTAATACTGTTGCCGTTTTAGAATAAATGATTCCTTTATAGGCATCATTTATTTCCCAACTTGGAACGGCAATCGGACTAACACGTGGATTAGGAAGTGACGCATATTCATTTCTGGTAAAAGCACTATTCGGAACATTATACCCCCATGCTCCGCTTAACGATGCCTCACTACCATATGCATCTTCCATAATGCAGTCTTCATAGAAGGTTACAAAACCTTCGTCTAGCCATGGCTCTTCTTTTTCATTAGAAGCCAAGATCTGCATGAAGTATTGATGGGCAAATTCATGAATAATCAATGACTCTATAGACCTCACCTCTTCTGGCCAACAATGAAAAGCTCCTCCTGTTATATAAGTCGGATACTCCATAAAGCCGCTCCTCAAGCCATAAATCGGTGGATCAATAATAGTCAATGTTGTATATGGATATTCCCCTACATGCTCCTTCATATAAGTAAGCGCATTTTTCGCCGCACCGATTAGCCGCTTCTTTAGACCTTCATGTGATGAAGGGTAGAGATATCGGATTTCTACATGTTCCCATTGATCTTCTTGCACTTCTAAAAATGGTGATGCTACCCAAGCAAAATCTATAACGTCTTCTGCTATGTAAGTATGAAGGGTCCTATCTTCTGCTATTTCTTCCTTATTAAGACATCCGCTGGCTCCGATTACATATGATGATGGAGCATCTATGGTGACGTTGTAATTACCATGATCCCCATAGAACTCCATACTTGGAAGAAATTGATGACAGTTCCATCCCCATGTTCCTTCTATATCTTGTTCATATACACCCATCTTTGGATAGCTGTGCACCCAATGATTATAGGAATGTTCCGCATATCCTACACGAGAAATAATTCTTGGCAATTTGGACTCATATTCTATTTCAAGGAGCAAGGTGTCAAGCGGAAGAATAGGAGAAGCCAAAGTGATTTGCAATACTGTTTCGTCATAGGGATTCCCGTCATCCGGCTGGATATATCGCTGTATTAATAATAGCCCATTATTGTGTTGATGGGCCTTCTTTACCGTAATCCAACCCCATTCGTCTGGTTTTCGAGTATTGAGATCTCCACTCGACACTCTTCGACCGCCAGGTCTGAGATAGCTTGTTTTAGTATTTTTAAATGCGTTGAGGTACATATAAAGGTGAACATCAGATACCGTATCTGGGCTGGAATTGATCCATTGGATAGTGCTCTTACCTTCTACCTTATGTGCTTCACCATCCATTACAAGGTTCATGATATAATTAGCACTTCTTGGACTCAAGGCCTCTTTATAGATGGTAGACTCACAGTTTTGTTGAGCAGGTAGGCTATTTGAAGCAATTGATAATAACAGAATTAATAAAATCACTTTCATGTTCGTCGAAGATATGAAAAGGCTATTGCCTTAAAACAATCAAACAGATTATTAATGAATGAAAAAAAACAAGAATGGTTTTCAAAAAGCACCATCCACCCCTTAATTAAGTGATGGAGATAAAAAATCACTAAAAAGGTGTATATCTCTATATGGCCAGATCTCCTATCTTCGTGGTATCAAATACAATATTATGATACGCCTCATTCTCATTTCTTTAATTCTTATACTTTTAGTCACTTCGGCGGAAGGCCAACTTTTTAAAAAATTGGGAAACCGTATTCAAGATAAGATAGAGAGAAAAGTAGAAGATAAAGTTGTAGAAGAAGTTTCAGAAGAGATTGCGAATAGAGCTATGCGTCCGATTGATGATGCCATAGAATCTATGTTTCGAACGCAATACAAAGAAACCTATGGAGAAGAATACGACGATTCAGAATATGAAGGTAACCCAGAAGGAAGAGCTGCTGCTATGCAAGGCATTATGGCAGCGCTGTACGGAAATGTAGAATTACCCGAACAATTCGCATTTAGCCATGATATCCATATCAGCGTCTACGATTATGGAAATAAGAAAGCTAATAAAATGGTTTTAATGGTTGGCAGTGACGGTGCGACGATGGGTTTTAAGAATGAAGACAATAAAGAGCAGGTTATGGTTTTTGACTTTGTCAAGGACCAATTTGCCATGTTCGATAATAAAAAGAAAACAGTAATGGCCATGTCAGGAGTTTTTTCAATGGCTACGGCCTTTGCTCAGAGCTCTATTTCAGAAGATCACGAGAAGTTCAAATTCGAAAAGATGAATAAGACGAAAACCATTTTAGGATACAAGGCTCAAGGATACAAGGCTGAAACCAAAGATGAAAAGTCGGAATTTTACATGAGTGAAGATCTACCATTTGACTGGAGTGATATGTATGGTAATTTGGTTGAAAAGATGTCCGCTAACTTTTATGCTGAAGACTCCTCTCAAACTCCTCCTAAGGGAATGCTTCTTGAAGCGAAAACGAAGCGAAAAAAAGATAAGAAGGAATCCAAATGGATCGTCGATAAAATCTCTTCGCAATCCACGGTAATTAGCATTTCTGAATATAAGAATTCACTTGCTCAAAATTAGAATCATTTAATTCTTCAACAAGTAATTAAGTGCCTGCTATGGATTTTAACTGAAGCCTACACTCTTTGCCACATGGTTACATAATGCGTCTTCAACATTAAATTTAAGTGTAAGTCCCTGTTTTATAGGAGGATAGATCTATTTTTTCTCCTGTTTAATTTATACTTTTAGATTGTAATATCAGACCTTGTATATCGTACAATTCAAAAGACACTTCGCTTTCCCATTCATGAGGGCCGACTATATAGTCGGTACATGGGTTTGGCAACTACATTTTATCTGCAGCGCTACCACAAATTGGCCTTGATGTCAATTATACGCGATCATGCCTACTTCTACTTGAGAAAAACAGTTTCCAACTAAAAAGATAAATGCTAAGCAAATGATCCAAATATCTTCATTTATGAGTTTTACTTTTATTCGCCCCTTTAAGACTTTCTAATGTCACTTTCACATAATTGGAATGGCTCAAAATCACAGTAGATTACGAATCAAGATGAAAAGTTAGGGGGAGTATAGAATACTATGATAAAAGTTGTTTTCCTATGGGAATGGACAAACAACTATTACAAGCATTTTTCCCAGCGGGGTTATTAGATTATTTTGAGGTAGTATCCTTTAACACAGATACTGCTGAGCACGTATTTGATTTG
>JBLIDB010000170.1:0-10851 GCA_047634015.1 Saprospiraceae bacterium | reverse complement strand
TATCTCCTGTAATTTTTACAATTTGATTGGATTCATCATCTACTTCTATGTCAATGCCACAATTAACAGAACAGAGAATACAAGCTGACTTATGGGTTGTAGTCGTTGACATATTTTTCTATTTAAGAAGTGTACTTATAGGCGTTAAAGGTTTTTTAAATTAACAAGTCTTTTCATTCTGGGGCACCAGTTCCCAGAAAGTATCTGACTTATCCTCGTTAGGTCTATCCAAACATGGAAAATCTTTCTCTACCAATATTTGGAGTTCTTCTGTCTCTGACACTTTACTTACAGATTCGATTGACACTTCATTGCTTTCTATCCAGTTAATTGCAGTTGTATTTGGAATACGCACCACGAGTGTATTCGCCTCTAAAGATCCATTGATTGCCTCTGTTTCTTTATCAATTACGAGCGTAAAAGAAAATACTACCTCATTACCAAAATTGATCTGCTCTTCTACCCTTCCATCTTTCTTAAGTTGGAGTAATTCGGACTTTCTTATTCTAATGCGGATACTATTATTTGTTGTTCTTAGCTTCATATGGTTATTACTTCATCATCTTCACTGAATCCTCTCAAATATAGACATAAAACATAAGAGAGTAAATACTTTCTTATATTTGGCGAAGAATTTATTGGCATTATCATGAAGAGAAGTACCCGTAACCCTGCCAAGACGAAGCAGACAATTATAGAACGCTCCGCTCCTGTCTTCAACGTCCATGGATTTGCAGGAACCAAAATGCAGATGCTCGTTGATGCTACTGGATATCAGATGGGCGGAATCTATAAACACTTTGGGACCAAACTGGATTTAGCTATTGCTGTGTTTGACTATAATTATACAATACTCATTCGAAAGACTTTAGAAGTAGATCCAAATCTCGAATCCAAAGAGCAAGTATTGGCAATGCTCCTTTCTTGTAAAAGCATGGTAGCTCGTCCAACAATCAAAGGCGGTTGCCCAATCCTCAATACTGCCATTGAGTCCGATGATACGAATCCACGTCTAAGAGAGTTGGCCAAAAGCCGCCTAAAGGAAGTGTGTACCGCAATTGAAATGATCCTAACACAAGGAATAGAAAACGGTCAATTCAATAATAGTATTGATCCGAAATCAGAAGCGCTATACATCGTAGCAACTATTGAAGGCGCCATTATGATTGGTAATCTCTCAAAGAGTGCGGCTGCTGTGTTTGGTATTTTTGATACGTTGGAGCAGTATTTAGCAAGAAATATATTTCATATATGAAATGGACTCCATTTCCTAAATCTTGTCCTCACACGCTGACGAGACCGTACTCAAATGAACTTCTGTAGAATCCCTCAATACTGCCTTTACCTCTTATGGGTGCCGGCCCACAAGAGCTTTTTTTTTGGGATTACCTTGATTTTGTTGTTAAAGGATTTATTCGAGTGTCATTTGAATTGAAGGCTCTTCTCGCTCCATTGCCATAATTATTATTTCTTTCTGAGTTGTTCGTGAGTTTTATCGAGGCTCTTTACGAAGATTCGTTCTGCACAGCTTAGCTCATTTTTAATTTGGACTTTATAATGTTGGTATTCTGCATGAACCTTGTCCAATGCATTTTCGTGACTTACTGTTCCTCCATGTGTAAGAACCTTATAGCCTGTCAAGGTTAGGAAATCGTACTATCGTGTTGTCCAGTTCCCTGAATATTGTTTGTCGATTCGGACTATTCGAGTTATTTCTAAATAAAAATAATGAGTGCTACTTTATATTTCTCGCTCTATTCTATATTAGTGGTTGACATATCTCTACAGTATAAGCAAGGCTTTCCTTGATAGCAGCTATGGCTGACATTGTTTGCGGAGTTTCTTTTTCAACTCCTTGTTCTAACACTATATGTGGCTTTAATTTCTTGTCTGATAATAATCCGATCATGCTATCATGATCAATGTCCCCTTCACCAAATACTTCAGACCAAACACCATCTTTGGATTGCCGAAGATGAAGTTCTACGATGCGATCGCCATACAATTTAATAATATCGAATAAGGCTACCTGGGAATTTCCAGCACCACGATATACCCAGTGAGAATCCAGACACAGATGTACATTCTCTTTGTCAGAGTTTAATAGCATATGATGAAATTCTCTTGCGCTTTGCCTCATTTCCATATCATGGGTATGATAGGCCAGTTTCATTCCCAATTTACGCAACTCACTTCCCAATCTGTTAAGGGACTTCGCTTGTAGGATCAACTGATCATCTGTTTTATCTATTGGGTCACCCCACTTGATGGGGCTGGGATTGGTAACAACGATTTTGATTCCCATTTTTTTAGCCACTTTGGCAATCGATAAAGCGTTAGAGATACTTGATTCTATTTGGTCGGGATCGTGCAAAGTAGAATTGACATACATCGATGAGGTCCAAATATTAAACTTAGGAAGCATCGCCTTAAAGGATTCTACTTCACTGGATTGTGTAAAGGAAGGTTCAAATCCACTAAATCCCGAATCAACCAACTGTTGGCAAAATCGATCTAAATCCTCATTCCAGGTTATACCTTCTCTTCGAAGATAACTAAGCCAGGTATATTGCTGGACGGCAATCATAGGTTTTTTAAGCATGAAAATAGGTTGATCGAATGGATTTAGTATTGAACCCATTCCAACCATTGAAGTACTCTGGATAAACTCGCGTCGCTGCATTTTGATATATTAATTGGCTATAAGATAAGCTAATAAAATATTGTATACAAACATGATTCCATACGATAATAAATAGGACGTTTATTTATTACGAAATGAGTGGTCCAATTACTATGTTTTATGATCCCAATTAACTTTGATCATAAGCAAAAGGTTATATTTTACTTTGGTTCCGCAGCCGCATATGCATCTATGTTCATAATATTTTATTAGATTTAATGGTACAAATAAGCCCTTTCAATAGCTTTTATTTATTGATATGTGCTACGGAATGAAAGATATCATAATCAATTTTTTCAATTTTGTAAGAAAACGAAATTAGATGCTCATGGAAAGAATGTCATTTTTATTTCAAAACAGAAGATGAAGAACCTCGAACTTTTAGATTACTTGATTTTTGGATTCTATTTCGTAATTGTCATTGGAATTGCACTTTACGTTTCGAGAGGACCCAAAGGCCGACAACGGACCGCTGATGACTACTTTCTTGCTGGAAGGGCACTTCCGTGGTGGATAATAGGCTCATCGCTTATAGCGTCAAACATTTCAACTGAGCAGATAATTGGAATGAATGGTACTGCATTTGAGAGTGGTATCGCCGTGATTTCTTATTCGTTGATAGGTGCTACAATTACTATTTTGATAGTTGGAAAATTCTTTCTTCCAAGATTTCTTGCCGGTAAGATATACAGCATGCCGGAATTCTTAGAAAGACGATTTAATCGAAATGTCAGTACACTTATGGGTGTATTTTGGATCCTTGTTTATGTATTGGTCAATCTGACAAGTGTTCTATCCCTTGGAGCTATAGCATTGCAAGCGATTTTGGGGATCCCTATAATATATAGTGTTATTGGTCTCGCTTTTATCTCGGGTATATATACTATTTATGGAGGCTTGGCTGCTGTTGCATGGACAGATTTTATACAAGTGACAGTATTGGTAATCGGGGGCCTTGCGGTCGTGTGGCTTGGATTAGATCAGGTGGCTATAAAATACAATGGTGAAGGCATGATTAACGGTTGGTCGCAATTGGTAACTGTCCAAGCAGATAAATTCCATACGATCTTACCAATGTCACATGACGAACTTCCATGGACGGGCGTTTTTTTCGGTGGTCTCTGGATAGCAGCTATAAGTTATTGGGGCTGTAATCAATATATTATACAGAGGGCTCTTGCGGCGAAAAATCTTAAGGAAGCTCAGCGTGGATTGCTTTTTGCAGCTTTACTTTCCATAGTGGTTGCCGTGATAATTGTAATACCTGGAGTTATTGCCAGCGAACTATTTCCAGATCTTATTCATTCTAGGGATCAGGCATTTCCTGTTCTTATTCGAGAGCTCTTGCCTGTGGGATATTCTGGCCTGGTTATAGCCGCGTTAATAGCTGCCATTATCTCTTCTCTTAATTCAATGAGTAATAGTGTCGCTACAATTTTTACAATGGACATCTATCGTAGTCACATCAACTCAAAAGCAGACGATAAATCTCTGGTACTAATAGGTAGGATTACCACGGCAGCTGCGCTTGTCATAGCTGGACTTGTAACACCTGCTGTCGCGTCGATGGGTAGATTATTTGCTTTTATTCAAGAATATACGGGATTTGTTACGCCAGGTGTACTCTGCATATTTCTTGCAGGATTATTTTGGAAAAGAACAACAAGCAAGGCCGCTCTTTGGGTGGTACTACTTACTATACCAATCTCAGTTTTTTTCAAAGCCGTATTCCCTGATTTAGCCTTTCTCGATAGGATGACTTTGACTTTTATGATTTTAGTCATGCTGACTATTGTAATTAGTCTTCAAGATAGTCTACAAGAAAGCAATTGGCAAAGTGAAAAAGTTGACCTCCAATCCTCGAATCTCTACAATATTGGTTCACTCATTACAATTGCATTGATAGCCGTATTTTATTTGATATTTCAATAGAAAAATCATAATCAAACTATAATGAACACCTGCCTAAAAGTAGACGCAGCTGCTCAATAGAATTTGCTCTTAATTCTAAATATAACTACTTGCTTCCAACTGCTTCAATCAACTTGCCTACGGCTATGATTACAAAACAAACGGTCAACACAACAATGAAACTATCAAAGCCAAATAACCAGTCGGTCAAAATCACTTCATAGTAAAAGGAGATCAAAAGAAGTTCGCCAACTAAAATCGAGAGTATCGAAAAGAACGGAGGAACGCCTCCCCACCGCAAGGTGACTAATGTCACCGGAAATAGAACAGCTAAGACGCCAAAGGCCAATCGTCCCATATCATCAATTGTATCAAATGGCTGCATTGCGATCTCCAATCCAACTAAAGCAAAAACCACAACCCAGATTCGACCAACAAAGACTTGATCTTTTAATTCAAAATTTTCTTAAATGGCTTAATGAAGTCCCTCGTGGCAATAGTGCTCAATGCTAAAAGCTGAGAATCCAAAGTTGACATAAATACAGCTAAAGCTCCAGTCATCACCAATCCTACAAACCACTCTGGAGAATGACTGGATAACATCTTCGGCAAGATTTGGTCGGTCTCGTTCCCCGCCAAATCTGGAAATGTCAGATGACCTAAGACTCCAACGACTACTGATAATATAGAAATGAACAGAGGAATCAGTCCATAAAGAAGTGCAGATTTTTTCAAACTATCTAAGTCTTTTGCTATATAAAAACGCATAAAGATCTGTGGAAACATGGGAATGCAAAACACCCAAAATATCAGAAGACTAAACCATTTCTTTGGAGGGAAAGCATCTTGTAGGCCCTCTCGTGAAAACAGATCCGGTTGAATCTCAAATACTTTTTCATGTGCACTTGTTAATCCTCCTAAATTGCTGCCTATCACGATCACTGCTGCTAACATTAAAAATATCATCAAGAGACCCTGCTTCAAATCAGTTTTCGCTACGCTATTCATTCCTCCAATCCAGACATAAGCGATTGTAAATAAGGTCAGAAAACTGGCCCCCCAGAAATAGGGTATGGTCTCCTGAGTAAAATTTTCAAGAATATAACCTGCCCCAATAATATGCAATGCTAAATAAGGAAAAGTGAAGAGCAACATGGACCGCAGCGAAAACCCATCGCAATGCTGAGCTACCTGTTTGATGATAAATTAGCTCAGCAGGTGTTATGAATCCGTGCAACTTACCCAGTGTCCATATCTTAGTGCCGACAATGTAAAAGGAAATGCAAGCGAATCCTGTCCCCAAAGACATCATTACATAATGAGCATACCCTATTCGATATCCAGCACCAGCAAATCCCAAAAAGTAGAATGCGCTAAAATTAGTGGCTAAAATTGTAAAAAACAAGGCCATCGTTCCGAGTCCACGATTAGCTAAGAAATAGCCCTCGGGTGTCTGCGATTGCTCTTTTGCTCCTCCAAGACTGCCAATAAAAACAACAACGATATATGTGATCAGAATGGCATAAATCATTCTTTCCAATACTTTTTAGAAAACCAATAGAAAATAGAGATAAATAGAGATAAATAGCGCCTGGACAAGAGCAAACCAAAACAGCCATGTGGGGAATCCAAAAATTGCAGGCCTACTCTCCCACGTAACAAATAAATAATCTTGCGAAAGAAGGAAGATTAAAGAGAATGCAACTATCCAGAATATTCCTTTATTAGTATTCATCTTTATTATTTGTAAATCAAAAAACTGAGTAGCATGAATGATTCATCAAGCATGAAGTAAATCAAAATAAAGACACAGAATATTCCTTCTGACCAAAGCTGGGAAAACGGAATTATGCTGGTTATAATCAGCATTTTCTAAACGAAGACCAAGGGTAAAAAGACAAGTTAATACTGTGATTTTACTTCATACTGAGTTCACCAGATCAATTATACAGACATATATTTCCATTTCCTCTTCCGTTTTATTTTCATTTTTCTGGATGTACAGAATGACGCATTGAACGCTCTGGATGAAACAAGGGAAGATTCCCATGATGGGTTGGAAAAAATAAAATTAAGACTTGACGAAACTATTCTTAGTAATTGACAGAAGCTGTCAGTTCGGCCATTTTTGTTAGCGAAATCTATATATTATTTTTAAAAACCGTTAAATACAACCGTCGTTTTACTTATCGTGACTGAGCAAGATTAATCCTTCTTTTTTTTACACCTGTCTTGAGGGTCCATCAAAACGAACATTTAATATAACACAGTTCATTTGTAATTCCACTTCTTCCCTATTCCCTATCTTCACTCCATGCTCGCCTTCATTGAGCTAGCTTATTGTCAATACATATTTATTTTTTCGAGAAGATTTAAGAACCAATTATGCACAAAATCCTACTTTATATTTTTGTCTTCCTTTTTGCCGCTCACCTACCTTCCTTTGCACAAGAGGCAATCATCCCAACTCCAGAAGAAGTACTGGGACACAAAGTAGGTGCGGATTTTCATCTAGCTACCTATGATCAGGCATTGGACTATTTCCAAAAACTGGAAGCCGTTAGTAGTAAAATAAAAATGGTAGAAATTGGTAAGACTTCCAATGGTTTACCTTGGTATTTTGCACTGATCTCTTCTGAGGAAAATTTAAAAAATGTTGAAAAATATAGACAGATAGCCAATCAACTGGCACATCCAAAAGGATTGACAGATGCCGCAGCGAAACAATTAGCAAAAGAAGGAAAACCATTTGTACATATTGACGGCGGGCTGCACTCCACTGAAGTGGCATGTGGTCAACATACGATCGAATTAGCTTACGATTTAGTAAGTAATTCAGATGATGCAATGATTGAGGAAATCCTTGACAAGGTAATTATTATGCTTTGGCCCTCACTAAATCCTGATGGTCAAAATATGGTAGCTAATTGGTATCATTCAAATGTGGGAACTCCCTATGAAGTGGCACCCATTCCAAAACTTTATCAAAAATATGTTGGCCATGATAATAATCGAGATGCCTATATGAATAATATGATCGAATCCAGAGTCGTGGCTCGAACTTGGCGACACTGGGAACCCAATATTATATATATCCATCATCAATCGTCACCTTTTCCAACCAGAATGTGGTTGCCCCCATTCGCAGAACCTATTGCTTCGCAAGCACCGCCAATTGTCTCCAGAGAAGTCAATATGATTGGTATGGCCATCGCTCAAGCATTAGAATCGAATGGGCAAACGGGCGCTGTTCATATGGGTAAGGGTTTCGATGCCTGGTATCCAGGATATATCGACTATATGCCGGTTTTGCAAAATATTCCAGCCTATTGGACAGAAACTGCTTTATATAAATATGCGACACCTTACTTTTATACAATAAAGGATTTTCCAGAAAATAGGAAGGACTTACGAATTGAATCCCTTTATAACAGCCCGTGGAAAGGAGGCTGGTGGCGATTAAGAGATCCTGTGGAATATATGCTTACTGCATCCAAAGCTACCTTGGACTATGCTGCAAAATATGGAGAAGTGATTCTGTATAACCGATATCAAGCTGGTCGGAATACCATTAAAAAATATGAAGAGGAACCACCTTATGCCTATATCATACCACAAAAACAAAGAGATCCTGTGGCAGCGGTAGAATTACTAAGGCGCTTGGCTTTTAATGGAATTCAAGTACAACAATTAAGTCAAGCTACAACTATAGATGGGGTTAGTTACCCAATAGACACCTGGATAATCCCTATGAATCAAGAATATGCAGAATTAGCTCGTCAAATTTTATCTATTCAAGACTATCCTGACATAAGAGAATATCCTGGTGGTCCACCGGAACAACCTTATGATGCAGCAGGTTGGAGTCTCCCATTATTATTTGATCTGAAAGTTATTGCAGCCGTCAACCCTTTGAGTCCGGAAATTCATGCTGTATTAAAATCGGTAGAAGATGATGCTGCCGACTGGTTAACTGATAGCGATTCGGATATTGCTAAATGGGACTCTGCACCAGGCATTGGCTTTAATACGAATGCCAATGCGGCTGGAATTAAGCCCCCCAAAGCAATTCTATCAGGGCGTGGAAGTACATTAATTCTTGACCCTAAAGAAAATAACACCTTCAAAGTTCTTAATCAGGGGCTGAAAAAAGGTGGAAACATTCAATATATCGATGGTAAATATGCCATCAATGGGGTCACTGATATTCAACAAATAGCTAATGAATTTGAAGTCAATGGCGAATTAGCTGTTTCTATAAAGGGTGCTATCCCTGTGAAAAGTAGGGTTGCACTTTATCGGCCTCATCGGGTGAGCATGGATGAAGGTTGGACAAGATGGGTTTTAGAACAATATGGATTCGAATTTACTAATATTGGTAATGGTGCTTTTACAGCGGGAGGTTTAAAAGAGCGTTTTGATGTCATTTTATTGACTTCAGACCGCCCTTCGGCTATAACAGAGGGATATACAAAAGGATCCGTACCTCCAAGGTATGAAGGTGGACTAGGGGTAATTGAAGTACAAAATTTGGATAGATTTGTGCGCGCAGGGGGAACCTTAGTGTGTTTGAATCAAAGTAGTGATTTTGCGATTGATGCTTTGCATTTACCTGTAAAAAATGTCGTAGCAGATTTAAGTCGTAAAGATTTTTTTACCGGAGGATCTATTTTGGAAATGGATGTCAATAACTCGCATCCAGTAATGGCAGGAATGTCAAATAGCGCCAATGTCTTCGTATGGCGAAGCCCCGTTTTTACCACTTTAGAAGGCTTTAAAGGGCAAGCTTTAGCTAAATATCGGGATCAAGGAAGTCCATTGCGTTCTGGCTATTTATTAGGAGAAAAGTATTTGCAAGGATATGCTTCATCCTTGGATGTAGCTCATGGAAATGGACATGTCTTATTGCATGGCTTCCGACCCCAATGGCGAGGGCAAACATTTGGCACTTTTCGAATTTTGTTTAATTCAATTTTGTATACTGAGGCACTGGCCAAGGGTGCTAAGGGAAATAAAGATTTTTGGAGAGCACCTATAATTGAAGCGGAAAAATAAATCCTCGTTTTCCTTTACGCTGAATTGACAGTCAATATATAGGAAGGTTATGCTATACTTCTATCTTTGGATAGAACAGTCTCAGGAAAGGAAGATATATCTGACGCCATTTTGGATTAGGACGTTTATATGAGAGCGTTAATAAGATTCAGCCCAAGTAGTCCGAGCAAAAACTGCCCTGAATTCTATGTCAAGTGTTCAACGAGTCGACGAGTATAATTATAGAAGAGCAGTGTAGACATTAGAATGAATATAAAATGTGATTCGCTAATTTGTGCTGAATACTACTCATTAAAGTTGAATTGGGACAAACAAATTAATAGCTATAAATGAACAAACCTCGAACCACAGGGCACCGTTACATTGAAATAATTCACACGTACTATCGTGGCTGTAACACGGCCGATGTAGACCTCATGATGTCTACATTTACGGACGATGTCGTTCATTACTTTGTCGACCATAGCGCGGTACGAAGTGCTTTAGGACTGGCAACTTACTGGGCGAAGATTGCGCCCCGTACTCAATCCAATTGGGAATTAGATCATGCGCTTGTACAAGAGCCTGAAGCGGTGATCGAATGGAGTATGCGATGGTTACAGACAGGGGTTTCGGAGCTGTTACGCGGCAGTGAGTGGTACTTATTCCAAGATGATAAAATAGCTGAGATACGTTCGTACCACAACAATTTCTATTTACAGGACGTACGCAATCGAGAGCTACGCGACTTCAATTACACTGATCGAGAATATCGGATCTAAACGAATTTTGAGCCGGTCTTCTCTCAATATTCATCTTTGATTAGTCGCTTAAATTGTATTGATCGCAAGTATCGTTAGTTCAACACATAAAAAAATAAATTGAGTGAAGCTGATGTAAACTTTTTACCTGTATTGGAGTAAACTTCGTGAGGCCGAGGATATTTAATTTTCTCAATAGTATATATTTGAAGTACCTCTGTCTACTTTTAGCATATCCGGAATTCAAATTATCTCAATACTGCAAATAATATAAAAAGTACAACAAAAATAATCTTTGTCCTAGTAGCATTCCTTTTGATATTCCTATTTCAATCTTGTAAAGAGGTTAAAGAAATGTATCCGTAGGAGCATCTACATGTATAGATTTGGAGGATTAAAATTATTGGGCAAGAGCGTATGAATGTCTGTTATTTTGGTATCATTGACATTTTCAAGAACATA
>JBLIDB010000169.1:0-10857 GCA_047634015.1 Saprospiraceae bacterium | reverse complement strand
TATTTAAGATTTCTTATTGTATTATATCAGATATGGTGATTAGGAAAGACTCTCCATTATCAGTATTATTGGATAAATTATTCAATTAGGTACTATGAACTTTCGATCTTATTTATTCTTTCTCTTTCTCTTCCTACTTCCTCTAATTGTTCTAAGTCAATCTGATGACCTTAAAAGCTTACAAGGAGCGTGGGAGACTACTATGGCGAATCCTGATGGAGACATAACATTTGTTTCGGTAATCTCAGATTCCTATTACAGTATTACGAGATTTAATAAAGTGGAGAAGGCCTTTTATGGGACATCTGGAGGAGCAATAACAGTAGGAGATGGACAAATCAACTTAACTTATGAGTACTACTACACGGATTCCTCACGAGTTGGCACAATTGAAGTATTGAACTACTCTATCAATGGTGATGAAATGACTGTTGATGGTTTTCCTAATAAATGGAGGAGATTAGATGCCGGTCAGCCTGGAGCGTTAGCCAATGCCTGGTTAATCACAGGTCGTAAGCGTAATGGAGAAATGACTCAAAGAAAACCAGGTCCAAGAAAAACTATGAAAATCCTGTCAGGTACGCGCTTTCAATGGATTGCATATAACGTAGAGACGAAACAGTTCATGGGAACTGGAGGCGGAACTTATACTACAGTGGATGGAGTCTATACTGAGAATATAGATTTCTTCTCAAGGGATAATAGTAGAGTAGGAGCTTCCTTAGAATTTGATTATGAACTCAAGGATGGGCATTGGCATCATAGTGGATTGAGTAGCAAGGGAAGCCCAATTTATGAAGTCTGGAGTCCGAGAAGTGATGTAGAGAAGGGCAATTAGAGTGTGGGAATAATTTACTTTTTAATTAATTAAGAAGTAATACACTTCCAACAAATTTTCTCTCTATTCCATCATCCATTAGAAGCTTTGTAATATAAGTATAGATTCCCGGTTTTATTATTTGGTCATGTCTTTTACCATCCCATCCAGGACTTTCAGATGGTAACTCGTCTAAGGCAGTATATACTTCTGACCCCCAACGATCATATATAGTTACTTCGTTAATCTCCTTTAGATCGGCAGCTCCTGAGATTGTAAAATAATCATTCTTGCCATCATTAATGGGCGTGAATACATTTGGAAAATATACTTTATAGTACTCCAATGACAGTAGGATTGTACTATCGCAACCCATATCGCTTATCACGCGTGCAGTATGTTCACCTTGTTTGCTAAAAGTGTAATTTTCTATTGATTTATAGCACTCCCCCTCGAATATTTTTGCCGCGATAAACTTCTGAATTTCAGGGAGAATAGTAAGATTAAGCGTAACCGTACTATCACAATTGTTGACATTTTTAAATGTATTTATATAGGTCCCGGAGTTTTCTAAAATCTGATTTCCGAATTCATAGGATTCTTCGAAACAGACAGAAAGATCCACTTCGTTATATACAATAGGTATTTTAAATTCATATTCTGGTGTAAGCTTACATTCTGTTTGATCATAGAATCGTACTTGATAGCATCCTTCGCCATATGTTTTTGACAAGATATAGGTAGTTTCATCTGGTAATGCCACTTTGTTTTTAAACCATTGATATTGGACATTCGACTCAAGTGGAACTTGTAATAGGACATCCTGATTACAAGGATGTTTGATTTCCGTGATTCTAATTTCAAAAGATTCCAAATCTGACAATATCAGATTGTCAAAAAAGTAATAGGTGCTTTCATTACCAATTGATAATGCGCAAGGGGGACCAATCGCGATAGCGCGAATCTCTTGGTCGGGAGTAAATTCGATTGAAGTCTTCACCCATTCATTGCCAGACCGAGCATAGACCAATCGCGATCCTAACAGAGTCCATCCAGGACCGTTGGTCGGACATCCAAGCAAGTCATTATTAACTCCAAATGGAAGATTGGAACAAGAGGGTGTGCCAAACAAGGTGATTTCGATCGGTGGAGAAAACCGTAGATCCGAAAAACCTACTTCAAATTCAAACCGGTAAGTAGTATCAGCAAGTAATGTAGAAGAGAGACAGGCACCAGAATATTCTTTCCAATTACGTTCGAGCTCTTCTGTATTATGCACCCTTCTGCCGTTTTTAAAACCTACAATTGCTTCACCATCCGGAAATGGCTCTGGAGGAGGTATATTACGCCAACCCATCCAGCCACATTGATGTATATAATTAGTCGTAGGATCAGAAGCTTGAACCCAAGTTTCTGCACAGTTTAACTGATTTAGATCTGAAGGACAAGAACTCATATCTTCAAATGAAGGATTGGGAATTAGAGAGGTGACTTCAAGAACATCACAAGTACAATCTGGAGTGGACTCAATCTTTATCATTTAAGTCTATGTCTCCGTCATTATCATCATCTATTAAATTATCACAAATTTCAAGACCGTTATTTTGAAAAGCATATAGGAGATTAGAAGGGCAGGACAATAGGCCAACAACAACCAATGATAATAGGCACTCGTTATACATACATAGATGTATTAAAATAGAAGTCACTCATTAAATCTATTGATTTAAAACAAGAATTCCTATCTATTATCTTTATCCATAGTAACAATCAAGTACTTGAACCACATAAGACTTGTGGCGGAAGTGCGCAGATAGTCCTCTGAACACACCAGGAGTTTCAGGCTCCCACTTAGATTTCTCTGTGTCGAGTTTTAGAAGACTTGCATAGCGTTCACTTTTTAGTCAATCTTTTCTCCAACATGAGACCCTTTAGTTTGAATAGATATTAGTAGATTAAGATTCCTTTTTAATTCTCTTTTGGGAGTAGTTTAGATCCTTCACGCCAGAGTAAAAGCGATGTAACAACTGCGATTAACAGGTTAAGGGAAATGTTTGAATTCAGGTGCTGAGCGTTCACATAGATGGCGTCATAATAGATAAATAGGAAAGCAATAAAATCAAATGCGGCATGAGCTATAATACCCACAATCACAGAGCCTGTTGTATAGGCTACCCAACTAAATGCTAATGAGACCAAGAAGTAAGGAAGATATAAAGCAGACGGAAGAAAATGTATAAGCGAAAAAATAATGGCAACAAAAAGAAAAGAAATTTTCAACCCATATTTTTCAATCATCATACGCTGTATATATCCTCGAAATACGATCTCTTCAACAATTCCTGCCGTTAAAGCCAAGGCTAAATATAGGAAGATCGCAGTTTGAGTAGGAGCAGTTCCGATTAGTTTAATAGTTGCTAATTGGACGGTGTCTTCTGCACTGAAGAGTGCAAATCCAACAGAATTTACTGAAAAAATAAACATTAATAGCGAGAGTCCAATCTTCAATGTATCAGCAATTTTGATTGACTTTCTCCATTGGATACCGGAATATTTGCTTCTGAATAGCGACTTCCCAAAAGGATACTCTTTACCGGAAACGAATTGCCAATAAAAAACAAGAAGAACAATCGCAATAATTGCACCCCATGGAACCTCAGAAAATGAATTGACATTTCTAAAAACCAATAATTGTATTATCGTTACAATTGGGATAAAAAAAATGAAACCTATGAGAATAGATTTAAGCCAAGTAGGTATTGCTTTCCAGATATTTTGCATTATTATTAGTGTTGTATCTTAATTGAGCAGTAACACACTCCCTACAAATTTTCTCTCCACGTTATCGTCCATAAGTAGGTTTGTAATATAGGTATAGATTCCTGGTTTTATTATTTGCCCTTGTTTTTCGCCATTCCATCCAGGGCTTTCAGAAGCAAGTTCATCAGTGCCTTGATATACTTCTGTTCCCCAACGATCATAGATGGTTATTTTTTTAATCTCTTTAAGATCAACCGCGCCAGAGATGGTGAAGTAATCATTTTGTCCATCACGATTGGGGGTGAATACATTAGGGAAGTAAATTTGATAGTATGATAATGACAGTAAGATGATACTATCACAACCCATATCGGTTATAAGTTCTGCTGTATGTTCTCCTCGATCTGTAAAAGTGTAGTTTTCTATTGATTCGTAACGTTCTCCTTCGAATATTCTAGCATTTATATATTCTTGAATTTCGGGAAGAACGGTCAGGTTAAGCACAACAGAACTGTCGCAATTGTCCTTATTTCTAAATCTATTAACATACCTTCCAGAGTGCTCTAATACTTGACCTCCGAAAGCATAAGATTCTCCAAAGCATATCTCAATATCGGCTATATTAGAGAATTGAGGAATTTTGAAATCATAGGCCTCCGTAACTTTACATTCTGTTTGATCAAAGAAACGAACTAAATATGATCCCTCACCATACATTTTGGATAGCGTATGGGCTGATTCGCCTACGAGTGCAATCTTATCTTTATACCATTGATATTCAAGATTGGGTTCGAGGGGTATCTGTAATAGGACATTAGGATTGCAGGGGTGATTATTCTCTGTAATTCGAAATTCAAAAGACTTTAAATCTGCTAATACTAAATTGTCAAGAAAGTAATATGTGCTTTCTAAATTATTCGATAGTGCACATGGTGGACCTATCACAATTGCGTAGATATCATCTGTAGGTGTTACCAAAATGGCCGTTTTTATCCATCCTTGGCCGTTTGGACTACTAACATTTCGAGAATCTAATTTCGTCCATCCTGGTCCATTGGTAGGGCATCCAAACATATCATTGTTGACTCCGAATGGAAGATTCGAGCAATCTGTAGTCCCGAAGAATGTGATTGTAATAGGAGGGGAAGATGCGCTGCTATGAAATCCTACATAAAATTCAAATCTATAAGTAGTATTTGCAAGTAAGGGAGCCGAAAGGCAGGCACCGGTATATTCTTTCCAATTTAATTCAGGCTCAAATCCATTGCTAATCATTCTCCCATCTCTAAAGCCTATAATCGCTTCTCCATCTGGGAACGGCTGCGGAGGAGGAAAATTATCCCATCCCATCCATCCACATTGGTGAATATAATCTGTAGTTGGGCCAGAGGCTTGAATCCACGTATCAGCGCAATCCAACTGGCTTCGATTAGAAGGGCAGCAACTCATATCCTCGAACGAAGGGTTTGGTATTAGAGAAGTCAATTCAAGAACATCACAGCGACAATCGCTATCATTTAGATCTATGTCTCCGTCGCCATCATCGTCGATAGCATTGTCACATATTTCATTATTGCCATTTTGATAGGTAAATGAAATATTCGATGTAGTACACAAAATACCCAATACAAGACACCTGCAAATTTCTTTGGACCTCTGGCTCAGGATAGATGAAATGGATCTCACTTACTAAATCTAATAAATAATAGCAACTTTGGAGCTAAGGACTCTTAAATATGCTATTTAAGAAGGCGGATCAAGCATAATATTTGGCATACCCAATTCTCATCCCTATCTTAGATTTCTGTCATTAAAAATAATGTAATATTAGATTGCTTTTTACTGTTTTTGGTCAAAAGCGAAGCTCATTAATAGTCAATATGAAAAAGGAAAAATTAGAGTCACGAAATAGGAGAGCGTTTATAAAAAAGTCAACTCTTGCGTTTGGAGTATTTACCATAGTGCCACGATTTGTACTTGGACGCGGATACATAGCTCCGAGTGATAAAATCAATCTTGGTGTAATAGGGTTGGGGAAGCAAGGTAGTGGCTTGGCTAAGCGCTTTATCGCCGAAACAGAGGCACAAGTGGTAGCGGGATGTGATGTATTTGCCTCCAAACGAGATGTATTTCAAGAACAGATTACTACCCAATATGCAAAATTAAGGGGGGTGGGGAAATATGAGGGATTAAAGACATATCTTGATTACAAGGAGATGTTAGAGAGACCTGATATAGATGGTGTTATTGTCGCTACTCCTGATCACTGGCATGCGATTCAATCCATCGATAGTATGAATGCGGGTAAGGATCTATATTGCGAAAAGCCTTTGACCCGAACTATCTGCGAGGGAAGAGCTATGGTTGATAGCGCGAAGAAAAATGCGCGTATTGTGCAAGTAGGAAGTATGCAGCGGTCTTGGGATCGATTTCAGATTGCTGTTGACATTGTGAAATCAGGTAAGCTTGGAAAGATTTCAAAGATTTTGGTCAATGTTGGAGACCCTGCAATACCTTATGATTTGAAAGGAGAATCCTTACCGGAAGGGGTGGATTGGAATGGCTGGTGTGGACCTGCACCTATATTAGCATACAATCATAGGATAGCGCCAACGGAAAATAAGTTTTTCCCGGACTGGAGATTTTATAAAGAGACTGCAGGCGGGATATTAGCAGATTGGGGAGCGCATATGTTTGATATTGTTCAATGGGCACTCGATATGGATGATTCTGGTCCGCTTACTTATATGCCTCCAAAAGATCCTAAGGCCGTAAGAGGTTTGAGGATGATGTATGCTAATGGAGTTGAAATGGTTCATGAAGATTTTGGTAGAAAGTGGGGAGTCCGATTTATTGGCACTGAAGGAAGGATGGATATAAGTAGAAATTATTTAGATACAAGTAACGAGTCTATACTTAAGGATTATCCGACTGGAACTGAAAAGCCTTATACCGTAAGAGGAAATCATTATCAAGATTGGCTCACAGCTATGAAATCTCGTGGAGAGACCATATCAACACTTGAAGCGGGTCACCGTACTGCCAGCATTTGTAACATTGCCAATATTGCATATTGGACCGGTAAAGATCTGACGTGGGATCCTGCTAAAGAGAAATTCAAAGGCAATCGAAAGGCCAATAAATTACGTAAAGGAAAGGATCGCAAATACTAATTTGTAGCTAATCGGTTATACACCCATTGAAATTCATAACGCTCATTGTTCTTTCGAATCTTTGCTTCGAAAGTCTATATAATCTAAATTCTAAAGATACTACGTTACGACTTTGCAACAAGGCTCAAACAAAGGGATCTACGCTTTATATCTATTAAATTCTTCTCGTAATCACCGTTCTTTCGAATCTGTGATTCGAAGGTCCATTGACAAAGTTTAAATCCGGAAAACTAAGTTTTCGACTTACAAACAACGCGGTTAAAGGCCTACCAGCCAATGGGTTTCAATACCCATTGATTATTACTTTGATAAGCTGGTCGAGCAAATCCCAAATTACCGTACCCAGTAATCTCACGGCAATTTTTTATCACGTGACATGCTGTATCCTAAATACGTAAATCTCTTCTATCCCAGTAATGCCTCTTGCATCATATACGGTTGCGTGTACAATCTCTTCTTAGTAGCTTGATAGATCGCATTCGCTAATGCAGCGCCAATTGGCGGCAACGAAGGCTCACCAAGACCTGTGGGATCTATTCCATTATCTACAAAGTGGACTTCGATTTCCTTAGGTGCTTCCGTATTTCGTATCAATCGATATTGATGAAAGTTATTTTGTTCTGGCTTACCATCTTTGAATGTCATAGCACTATAGAGCGCATGACCGATACCATCTACAATTCCACCTTCTATTTGATTTTTAGCACCTTCTGGATTGACAACTATTCCACAATCTACAGCACAGAATACTTTTTTGACTTGAGGCATATTATCTCCATCCATTACGACATCAAGTACTTGCGCCACATAAGAATTATGACAGTAGTATGCTGATACGCCTCTAAATACCCCTGGCGTTTCAGTTCCCCAATTAGATTTTTCTTTGACAAGCTTTAGGACAGCTGCATAACGCTCGGCATCATAGTCATTCTTCTCACCAACTGGAGAAGCGAGAGCTTTATCAAACAATTCTAATCTGAAGTCGATAGGATCCTTCCCAGCGGCTTCAGCAACTTCATCCAAAAATGACTGCTCAGCTGTTGCGATGAAGTTAGAGCGCGGAGCTCTCCAAGCACCTATGGATATATTTGAATCTTGTTTCAGGCTCTCTGCAAGATAGTTGTCTACAGCTCCAGCTGGATATCTATTTGCAAATACTGGACTGTCTTTAGTTCCAGATCCTTTTACATGAAATGCGACCAAGTTTCCTTCTGCATCAAGTCCAGCACGATAAGTAACCTTATAGGCAGGTCTATATGTACCCTGCGTCATATCATCTTCACGAGAATAGACAAGTTTCACAGGCGCGTTAATCTTCTGAGAGATGACGGCTGCTTCTGTACCGAAGTGGCCATAGAGTCTTCTTCCGAATCCTCCTCCCATTCTTGTCATCATAATAGACACATTCTCTTCTGGCATTCCAAGAACTGCCGATAATGTCATGCGGAGGTATTGTGGAGTTTGTATAGGTCCTTCGACTTCCGCTTTATCAGCTGTTACATGGGCGAAGAAGTTCATCGGCTCCATTGTATTATGAGCCAAAAACGGCGCATTGTATGTCTTCTCTATTACCTGAGCTGCTTCCGCAAATGCTTTCTCTGGATTACCGTCTTTACGACCTGCTTCTTCAGGAGAAGTAGCCATCAATGCTGTCAATAACCCCTCATGGTCACTACTACTTTCGAGTGCCGTATCAACTTCCCATTCTAATTTAAGGGCCTTTTTTGCCTTCATAACCTGCCAAGTAGATTCACCTACGACGACGACTAACTCAGGATAAGCATTGACATCTGACCATTGCTGGGCAGCGCCTTCTGGTTTTGTATTTATAGTAAACACATCTTGGATTCCAGACATGCCTTTTGCTACTGAAGCATCCATTGATTTCAACTTCATCCCGAATGCCGGTGGATGTTCTATCATGGCAATTTTCATTCCTGGCTTCTGCACATCAATACCGAAAAGTGGCTTTCCTTGGGCAATTTTAAAACCATCTACATTTCTTGTATCCTTACCGATGATAACAAAATCCTTAGGATCTTTAAGTGTCACCTCTTCTGGTACTTCTAAGGCGCTTGCAGCATTGCTAATATCTCCATAACTCATCGTCTGTCCACTTCCGCTATGGGAGATAATCCCTTTAGAAGTAGTCAGCTCTGATGCCGGAACATTCCATTTAGCGGCAGCGGCATCTAAAAGCATCTGTCGAGCTGTAGCTCCGGCCTTTCGGAGTCCTTCCCAACCTTGGCGTATCGACTGACTTCCCCCTGCAACTTGTCTTGTATACTTCTCGGTATCAAGACCTGCTTGTTCTACTATTACCTTATCCCAATCGGCATCAAGCTCCTCAGCGATGATCATTGGCATGGAAGTCTTCACATTTTGACCTATTTCTGGATTTGGAGACATAATGGTAACGACACCGTTTTCTCCTATTTTGATGAAGCCTCCTATGTTGCTCCATTGAGCTGGCTCACCTAAGTTTGGTGCAATGAAATCTGGCAACTTAGGCTCAGATTTACATCCGACGATATTGAAACCCAATAGCATTCCTCCACCAGTAGCCGCACTTATTTTTAAAAATGACCTTCTGTTATTTATAATGGTATTCATGTTTTTTAATTTTTGGATTGGCATTAAGCGTTTTTAGCAGCAGTCTTGACAGCTTCTCGAATACGGATATAAGTACCACATCGACATATATTGCCATGCATAGCTTCTGCAATTTCAGCGTCAGAAGGAGTTGGGTTATCTTTTATGAAGGCAGCAGCCGTCATCATCTGACCGGACTGACAATATCCACATTGGGGAACATCATGCTCTATCCATGCTTGTTGAACAGGGTGGCTGGCATTATCTGAAAGACCTTCTATAGTTGTAATTTTTCCTTCTCCTACAGTAGAGATCGGGGTAACACAAGATCTAATAGCCTTCCCATTGAGATGCACAGTACAGGCCCCACATTGGGATATTCCACAGCCGAATTTGGTTCCGACCATTGAGAGGGATTCTCTTAAGACCCATAGTAGCGGAGTATCGCTATCCACATCTACTTGTTTGGATTGTCCATTGACGTTTAGGTTGTATTGTGCCATCTATAAGGGAGTTTTTTGAATTAAGATCTAAAAATAATGATTCTGAGCCATAAATGCTGGAATATATTAATATGTCCTCTTTATGGGGTTAGATTAAATCATTTAGGCGGAATGCCAAATAGGGAGAATTGTATTATTGTTACTTGTTTTCGAAAGCGCCTTGGTATCCATGAATGGCTAAAGAAGCGATCACATGTTGGACATCAGTATCAGTGAAGTTTCCTTGAATCTTATAACGATAGAGTTCTTTATCACCTGCTTTCTCAGAAATTAAGGTGCCCAGATAGCTTAGCTCACTGAAAGTCTTTCCTCCAGTCGTAGCGATAAATTGTACAGTACGAAGTGGCGGAATAACTGGCTCTTGAACAATTACGCTTACTGGCGCAGAAGCACTATTTACTTGTTGGGGAGTCGCAGGATTCGATTGTTCTACAGGAAGTTGAATTGTATTGGTTTCTAATTCCGACATCTCTTTCGCTTCGATAGTATTACCTATACCGGAGCTACTCACAGCACAAGTCATTAGATTGAGGAACGCTGATGCTTGGCCGTCTTCTGGTGTTGCGGTAGTCGTATATCCTTCATATCGAGAGCCTAATACTACCTTTGAGATTTCCTTTGTGCTTAGTTGTTGAAGGTTATTATCAGTCAAACTGAAGTATGCCTTTCCGTCACAATTTAATTCGAGAAGGTTGGAGATATAGATAAAGGAACCATCGGCAAATTCAATATTGGATTGATCTCCTTTCTCGAGGCATAAATAACTGGTGGAGAGTATTGCCATCTTAATGCTATCCTGTTTTTTCAGTAAGCCTATTAAATGGACACCCAAAGGCATTAATTTGCTTCGACCTTCTGATGAAAAGCATTGCCCTGTCAGGGAGTTAGTAGATATAAATACCAAAAAAATAAGGATACCGATCCAGGTCCGATTCATATTCTCAAATTACGAGACTCAATCTAAGAAGATTTGGGGTAATTTAGATTTATCCATAAACTGAAGCTAAGTGGG
>JBLIDB010000168.1:0-10911 GCA_047634015.1 Saprospiraceae bacterium | reverse complement strand
CCTACTCAACCCACTCTTTGAATACCCCTCAGCAAACTCCTTGTAATTTATTCGCATCTTTATCTTTTGACACAAAGGTCATGAGGCTATCCGTTTTATGCAAGTTGGGGTAGCTCGGACGGATACAAAGAAATCCAAAATAACGTTTTGGAGTCTTCCTTGAACATCTTGGGTGATAGACTCTTTTCTATGGTTGGAGATGGTGAAGGAAAAGCGAATCTAAAAGAGAAATATGATGGCTTTGTACAAAGGGCTGTCAATGGCGATGCTGATCAGGATCAAATACAGTATGTAGCCGCTACTATTCTGAATGCCACCAATAGTAGAGATACCATTCAGCCTGATCTGGCTACAAGCATTGTTAATGCAACAGACTCCTCTTTTAAAACTATTCATACTACTGCAAAAGAAGAAGCCCCTGTGAAGAAGATTCCTATGTCATTCGCGCAATCATCGTCCCTAGGAGAAAACCTAGCTAAGATTCTTAAAATGAATGACAATCTAAGAATGTCGTGTACTAAAAAACGTCCAGATGAAGATTTTGCAGAAAAGGTCTTCTACAAGTTTGACAAAGGCATAGTTATGACGCTTGACGAGGATATAAAGTCCACCCTGGATGAATCAGAGTTTGAGCAAATTTTTGTTGAACTGCATGAAATGGAGAAAATGAACGGGATGGAATGGAAGAAAGAACTATCAAAAGCCTTGAAAATGGAACATCTGGCATTTCGGAATGAAATGAAAAAAGTAAAAGAGCTGAAAATGAAACACCAAGATTGGGAAGGCATGAAGGAAATCGAGGGCTATTCTTTTGCTGACAGTAATTTCTTTGCACTCTATATCCCTGAAATTAATATGGACTCTATCATGAAAATAGTTGAGTTGAGTCTGGAAGCAGCAGGTGGTACACAGGAGCTTATAATTGTGAATTGAAAAAGAAAATAGGTATTAGAGCTCAATTCGCGTTTTACTCATTGCTTCCCCCCCCATGCTATGACCGTCTTCACTTTGATTCCTATCTTTACTGTATGCTGACATTCTTTCGCAGAATCAGAAAAGGGCTACTTGGCCATAATACCACGTCAAAACACCTATTCTATGCCTTAGGTAAAATTGCTCTTGTTGTGATAGGGGTATTAGATTGCTTTGCAGATTAAGAATGCAAATGAGTATCGAAAGGACAGAATCAAAGAAAGGACTATACTAATCAATCTCTTAAAAAATATTTAAACGAAGATTGATATTTTGAATTCTTCCATTGAAGGCATCAACAATCTTAACAAATCAAGTCAACTTGTTTTTTCCTTTTTTATCCAATAGATTCCCTATTCAGATTAGTGGGATAGGCATTTTTATTTAGCTCTTCTAAATGGTGCTCAGGAAGGACAATTAAGAGAAGATTGTTATGAACCATTTAAAAATGCAAATTTTGAACTTTTGCGTTCGGAAACATTGAAGAGAAATATTGTTTACGTATTTAAAGTAATTTATCAGTGCCTAGATAAATGGCACAGAATTATGATGTCATTTAGTCCTGTTTGGGGGGTGAGCCATTCTCAGTTTATCCAATATTAAGAAGGCATGAAACCTCAAGATGTCCAGGATATATCAGAGAATAAGGATACTCAAAGTGGCTTTTATACTGCCTATATGCATAGAGACGTTCTCTTGAGTCAGATAGAAGAATACCTGAAGGAAAGCCAAAACATTTCTCAACTCATCATTAATGAATTGAGAGAATCCGGTAAATTCTAATAAAAAAAAGAAGGTTATTTTTATAAATAATTCTACACTAAATCATTCAATTCAGGGGTTGAAGACAGGGCTATTATGGAACCGATTTGAGGGATATGGAACCTCTTTCCTGTCTTTAATCCAAATTATCAAAAGCGATATTTGGTTTATGGGTTCAAAATCCTCTCAAGAGGATGCAAAACCATCTTAGATCATAAGATATATGATAAATTCCCTTGAAGACTTCCTACATTTATAGGAATGTTGGAAAACAGCTTCTTCCAAGAATTAAAACGTAGAAACTTCTCCGAATTGGCTCTAATCTTTTTAGCAGTAGGGTGCGTAATCCTTCAAGCGGCATCCATCATATTACTTGTATTCAATGCTCCTGTTTTGGCGATGTGCCATTTGTTAATAGGGTTGATACTCCTCTTTCCACCTTGGCTCATTTTAGCTTGGGTTTATGATTATACTCCTAAGGAATTTAAGAAGACAGACGAAATTAAAGAGGGCGTGTCCGTAGCAAGATTTACAAGTAAGAGATTGAATAGTACCATTATGGGAGGAATGGCCGTCGCAATAGTGTTGTTAGCTACAGCAGACCGCATCTTCAACTCAACCGAAAACATACTGAACACATCAAACTATGTATAAGGTGAAAAAATTAAATGATTATCAAATGGGCACAGATTACAATACTATTGCAAAGGAATATCAAGCCTCTAAGTTGCAACCTTGGCGAAAACATATAGAGGCATATTCATTATTCAACTTGGCAGGAGATTTATCCAATAAGAATGTCCTTGACCTAGCTTGTGGAGAAGGTTTTTATTCCAGACAGTTGAAGTTAAGAGGAGCAAATAATGTTGAAGGGGTTGATCTGTCAAAAGCAATGATTCAGCTTGCGAGAAAGGCTGAAGATCAAAATCCTCTTGGGATTACTTATCATGAGCATGACGTTTTAAATTTAGAGATGAATAAAAAGTTCGACCTTATTACAGCTTCATACTTGCTCAATTACGCAAAAACCGCTGAAGAGCTAATTGACTTCGGAAAAGTCATTATAAAACATTTAAATCCTGGAGGTCGTTTTGTTACAATTAATAGCAACCCTAATTATAATGAGCCTATAAATAGTTTGTATAAATATGGTTTCACGCGCGAAAACAAAAGTTATTTGGAAGGCGCAGAAATTGTATATCGCTTTTACCAATCAGAAGAAAGCCATATTGAAGTTGTCAATTACCATTTTGAAAGACACACCCATGAAATAGCTTTGAAACAAGCCGGACTATCAAATATTCAATGGCATGATATCAAATTGGCTCCAGAAGGGAAAGAGGAGTCTGGAGTTGACTTTTGGAAATCTATTTTAACATCTCAACCGGTAGTGGGTCTTTCATGTGATAATACAATATACTCATAACTTTCTGTATGGTGCATACCCTTCGGGACAAGCACTGAGGTCTTTCAGATAGATCGTAGCTAAGCCGTCATCGTCAGGCCAGGGAATGCTGTCCCGAAAGTTTATGGAATATATTGCGTTAGAATGTGTCGTGTGATCCCCTTTGTAATTGGCGAAGTTTGACCACAAGCCAATCTGATCTCCGCCATTATTGAGAGCTCCTGATGCCCAATTTGTAGTAGGGATAAGATTGATATTTGGTCCCCAAGCGGCTGTAAATTTAGTTGCCATCACTTCATCGATATTGTAGAGAATCGCCGTACCTCCAGGGCCAATCATGCCACTGATTATATTGGCACCGTCATGCGCTAGGCCATTGTTGTCGTCAAAAACATAACCTGATAGATTCACTATTGAGTCACCTGAATTATAGATTTCGACCCACTCCAAGCCCTCTTCAGGACTCGCAGGATGATACATGACCTGGCTAATGGTGAGAACAAAACCAGGACCAGGGGATCCAATATCGCTACCAGAATTACCCCCGGCAGCCTTACTCTCATATACATTGAAGGAAGGCGTAATTGCCCCTGGAGTGCTCAATGCCCAGTTTGCTCCATTACTGGAATCAGCACTGAGGTATTTCAGATAGATTGAACCATTGCCGTCATCTACAGGACAAGGGGCGCTATCATCATAATTGACACCTGCAACGACATTAGAATGTGTGATATGTCACCACTTTAACTTGTAAAACAATGCCAAAGACCAACTTGATCACTACCGTTGTTGAGTAAACCGTCGCTCCAATTGATAGTTGGCACAAAGTTGACGTCTGGGCCCCAAGCAGCCACAAAATCAATCGCTGTTACCTCTTCGACGTTGTAAAGAATAGCCGCAGCGTCTGGGGCAATTATGCCATCAGCAATATTAGCACTGACATGAGCAATAGCATTGTTATCATCTAAGACGTGACCTGCGAGATAAACTGTCGAAGCTCCTGAATTGCAAATTTCCACCGACTCCCATGTCTCTCCTAAACTTGCAGGATGATACATGATCTCGCTTATAACTATCTGCCCTGGGGTAGTACCCGAGAGCCGCCAAAGTTAATCACCATTTGTTCCGTCATCAGCTCCAAAAAACAAACTGCTGGCAAATTCTGTAAAATAATGTGGATTTGGATTTTCTCCAGGATTAATAATTTTGACAAGAAATGGATCGGTACAGATCTTCTGAGAGAAGTCTTGAAGCGTGAACATCATGAAAATACTAACGAACGCTATGTTAGCGAATAGTATTGAATTTTCTGGCTTCATATTTGGCAAATTAAATGTGGTAAACTGCTAAATCATGTGCGATTATCTAAAGATAGCATTCTGCGGCAATTGAACGTTTGTTTTGAATCACTCCGCCATATTCTGGGACATCCACATTTCTCTACTGAATTATTGTGTAAGATTTGCCAAATCTGACCTCTTACTTCTAATCTGGGTGTTTGGCGTTTGTCCTTGTTTCAAACTGTAGCATTGAGTCCACTCCAGAAAGTCATAATATCGGGAAACGGCCCTTTTATCTTACTATTAGATGGAAAACTCTAGCTCCATAATACTTGAAATAGAAATAGTACGATTGGCAGAGGGTGTCATCTTTTGTGGAAGATGTCTTAAAGATATAGTACTACCTAAACTCCCAAAATGCCACAGCTCTCCAGATGGGTCATGCATGAATAACTCTCTACCCATTCTTCATTTCTTATCTCAGTGATGCGTACTTTTTAAAATTGATTAGGTAAGTTGAGCGATAATAACTCCTTTTGAAATACATCCAAGTCATCAACTTCTAAAAAGATCATGGAGTTATTAACCCAATCCTTTACATAGGCATCTTGGAGATAAAAACCTAAAGAATCGCTAATTCGGAAGTAGCTCATCTTAGGACCAAGATTTACTTCTTCGAATCCTAAAAGAGTATAAAATTCACGAGACTCATTATAATTCATTGCTCCTATAAATGTTCGAATTGACTTGGAGGTACTTTTCATAAGTAGTAATTGTGGAGATAGATCTAATGAATTTTATCCTCATACAGGATTTTGGCAGCAGCGGAAGCCATGAGTCTATGATCGTGACCTACATCTGGCACTATATTCAATTTCCAATTAAAAGCCGCACCTATCTCCTTCGCCGTCTCCATTGAATAATTATAAAAATACTTACCTCTCTCTAATCTGTGTAGTCCTTGTTTATCTACTGTTGGTGATCTCAGAAGTGTTCCACCATCTTCTTCTGCATTGTCTAAGGCTCCGATCATCACTAATAAGCGATTCTCAAAAGAAGCGACTATGTTATCAAAATCTAAAAATGCGTTTTGTACTCCAAATGGTAAATCTATATCCGCAGATGGTAATGTATAGAATCCTGAATTAGCGGCTATGATTATATTTGCTTTAGAAGCCGGATGAAAAATCGCCATTCGATGTAGTATTTGTCCTCCTGCAGAATGTCCAAAGATATCGTAGCCCTCTTGAGTAGAATTGGTGGTCATTACCACACGTTCAAACAATACATCAAAATCATCAAAGATCCATTCTTTAGGATTCTGACCGACTGTATACCGCAGCTTACGCTCATCTAAAACAGCAATATTGCTGTTCCCCTCAAACTCAATGCATTGAGCTATATTAGCATCTTTGATAATTCCTCCGAGGTGATAATCCGTGAATGAATATGCCTCTTCAGCATACATAGGTGAAAGAATTAGCACATTGTATTTTTCTGAAGCTTCGATCAAAGCATCTCTATAACTATCACCATTTCTTCCTGCACCAGGAATCACAATTAGAATTTTAGAATCTTGTGTATATGCTTCTGGTCTATGGTAGTAGACTTTTACATTTCTTCCTTCCTTTCCTGTTCCGCCTTCTACCAAGAAGACTCCAGATCCAGGAGTAATATCTATCTCGCTGACTACTAAGTTGGCTTCCTTTATAACAACGCCCTGCTTCAATAATTTCATCCCACAATGAGGACATGATCCTGGTTGCTGAAAAGTCAATGTGTCACATGGTAAATCACACGGATCGCAAACGTAAACCTCGGTATTCTGTCCTTGACATGAAAACAATACGAACAATGCAAATACTATAGATAATTTCTTCATTCTTGAGAGTTATAAACAGACGCTAATACTCAAAGACGTAAATCTGTCGCAGGAAGTTACAAACCGTCGCGACAATCTTTCTGTTATAGATATACAGGCGCCTCATGATACTTTTTTTAAATTTTGTAAAGCATTCAACAGCAAAGTCAAAACATTATCTTATTAAGTAAATCAAAAGATCTCACATGCAATATGACGCCAATACTCCTGAAGAATACATGGACTTACTCAAGCCAGATTGGCGAAAAGGTAAAATTATTGAGTTGCGTAAGATCCTTAAAAGCTTATGGCCTGAATTAAAGGAAGGAATCGAATACAAGATGCTTTGTTTCGCTTATGGTGAGAAGAATATATTTCCCCTTAATGCACAAGCCGCCTATGTGAGTTTCTACGTTGGAAATATTGACAAAATAGAAAATGCAAGAACCCTATTGAAAGAGTTTAATATGGGCAAAGGCTGTATTCGCATAAAAAAGAGCATCAATTTATCGGATACATAAATTGATATTTTTATACAAGAAGTAATGAATACTTGGACTAAGGGCGGAGATACAGATTGCTGATTGAGCTATGGCACTAAATAGGACAATATAACTATTGAAAAATTATGGCCCTTCTTTGAAGTATTACTTCGTTCTATTAACCATCTCCGTATTGCAGCCATAGCGCATCCCATTCTGCACTCAGATCTCCAGAATAAATGGGCCTACCTGCCCGACGGTACCAATATTCTGCATTATACTGATCTCCTTCTTTACGATGCAGATAGCCATGTATGTGTGCCGCGCTATCACCTGGCAATCCATCAACTAAGTCATGAGCTTTTTTCCAATCTCCTTCTGCATCATAGTACAGTGCTCTTTGATAAACATCCCACTTGGAATTATAAATAAGTCCTTCTTTCACGATTTATGTTTTTCTATTTCCCACATTCTCATATAATTTGGCCATGTTATGAGCGTGCTCGTCATAAGCTGCTTCAAATAAATCCGTCGCTCGTTGATCTCCTATGAGCTTACCACTTGTAAGCACTTTGGGTGTTTTACCTCCAGCAAGGAGAAGCGCCGCGATCTCTGCCTTCAGACTATTGACGATCATCACTCCGCCTAAAGTAGATCCTGGAGATACAGGAGTGTCCATCCCTTCTATCGTTAACATAGCATCTCCTAATGGTGCCCCAGTATTGAGAACGTAATCGGCAAAGTCGATTAGCTTCTTACTATCTGATCGCTTAGAGGTACTTCCTTCTAAATGCAAGCTACTTACTAAGGCTGCTACCTTTACTCCTTTCTTTTGCAATTCTTCCGCCATCTCAATAGGCACGACATTACATCCACTGGAAGATACAATTAAGGCAGTGTCCTCTTCTGTAATGTCAAAATTTCTAAGAATGCGATCCGCCAGTCCAGAAACATTTTCTAAGAACATGGCTTGTCGCTGACCATTTGCTCCCACTACTAAATTATGAAATGACAATGATAATTCCACTATAGGATTGAATCCTGGAAATGAGCCATATCTGGGCCACATTTCTTCGACCATCATCCTACTATGGCCAGAACCAAAGACATGAACCAATCTCCCTTTCAGTATTGAAGCGGCGAAAAGAGCCGCCACTTTTTGGATTTCAGCCTCTTGCGCTGCGACCACATCAACTATCTCCCTACTCTTCTCCAAATACTTCTTCGTATAACTCATTCTTGATATTTTCAATTTCTTATTTTCAATTTCAATATTGTCCTTCACTTATCGACCATCCTCCATCCACTGCCAAAACTTGTCCCGTCATAAAATTAGAATCTGGTGCAAGAAACATCAACACTGCATTTACAATATCATCAGACATCCCAGCTCTTCCGCCATCAAGCGGTTGCTTTGTTTTTAGAAATTTCTGAATGTCATCATTCTTCATAGCTCTTTGGGCCATGGGTGTTGACATCAATCCCGGGGCAATTACATTAACGCAAATATCATTGGAAGCATAATAAGCGGCAATAGATTTAGAAAACCCAATTATTGCAGATTTTGCGGCAGCGTATGCATGAGTTACAAAATATTCGGGCGAAGGAGAATACGCTAATACCGAACTCATATTCAATATCTTCCCTTTCTGCTTATGCTTTAAGAAGTATTGGACCATTGCCTGATTAGAAAGCATCAGAGAGGTCAAATTCAATTCAAAGGTTTTATTCCACCCTTCTACCGTTAATTCATGAAGTGGACCATCTCCAAATTTCCTTCCACTTCCTCCTGCCACATGAAATAAACCATCTACCCTTCCCCACCGAGCATGTGCTTGTTCTATTGCACTCCGTATAGTATCAGGGTCCGTAGCATTAGCACACATAAGGATACTTTCATTATTAAGCTCTTCTTCTATCTTATCGCAGGATGCTTGATCTTTCCCTACTACGAGGACCTTCGCACCTTTAGATTCGAGGGCTAGCGCAGATGCTCGTCCCATGCCACTGGTGCCTCCTATGATTATATATTTTGTTCCTTCAAAACTCATCCTTACTTTTCTATTACCACACAAGCTATTCTAATTTTCTTTTACCCGTTGTACTACCTCGCCACTCTTTTTTTCCTTTAGAATTAGCTTCTCGTCTCCATTAGGCAACACCTCCGTTTTAATTAGAAAATATTGCTCATCATAAGAAGTATGCTCTTTAACATGGAGCGCATTTTCATCACCACGCCAGTCATCTATAATAACGGGTTCCCAGCGTTTTGTCTTTGCGGATTTGAATGCCGCATCGAGAATGGCATTGCTTATATAGCCATCATAAAACGTTTCTAAGGGCTCTCTTCCCTCTTCTATAGCAGCAAACATATCTGTAAACATATTCGGATAACCTAATTCATGGGCCTCATCTCCTACTGGAAACAGCCATCCTTTATTGGTTTCTGCCTTCTCGGCAACATAGCCATCTTCATTACCCGTAGTAAACATTTCAAACCCTGTCCTTAGGAAATTATTGACCCAAACAGTTCCTTCAGTCCCCATAACCTCATCTCTTAGATCCATTCCTCCTCTAAATGTCCAACTCACTTCAAATTGGCCAATCGCACCATTAGCAAACTTAACCAAGCCAATAGCATGGTCTTCGGCTTCTATCGGATGCACCTGTGTGTCGGCCCAACACATGACTTCTACAGGACGTATATGTTTTCCTATATAATTTCTACTTATCTCCACACAGTGACATGCCAAATCTATAATAGCACCTCCTCCTGATAACTCCTTATTCCAAAACCAATCACTGTGAGGACCAGGATGCGCTTCCCGAGATTTCGTCCATAATACTTTACCGATATCTCCGTTTTTGACACTTTCCAAAGATTTCAAAAATTTAGGTGTGTAGCACAGATCTTCAAGATAGCCAGCAAATATATCAGAAGCTTCCACTTGATCGAGCATCCGCTTGGCCTCAGCAGCAGTCCTTCCTAATGGCTTCGTGCATAGCACATGCTTGCCTCCTCTCACACAAGCATCTACCGCCATCTCATGAAGATGATTCGGCAATGCAATTATAACCACATCTACATCTGGATGCGCTATTGCATCTTCCATAGTGTCCGTATGATACGTCAGGCTATAATCCTCGGCGAAACGCTTTGCATTATCCTCATTTCGAGAATATACTGCCACTACTCGATCTACCCTCCGCTGAGCATGTAGAGATGTGGTATAGAATCGAGCAATAAATCCAGATCCTAACATTGCAATTTTCATAATATATATATTTAAAGATTTTTATATGCCTCCCACCTTCGACAATTCCAAATGTAATGAATGCGCTAAGTCCATTCAAGATAATTCCCAAAAATGAATAATTGGAATATATGTAGTAGAGAGTCACACAATAGAACTAAAATTTCCCCCTACATGCTGTGTTGATCAAAATCAAGCAAACGTTATAAGAAATCAAATCTTCAATTCGTAATTAAGGAGGGTTTTTCATTCCACGAACCCAACTCTTTGAAAAAAAATATTGATCTAAGACCTCTCAAAAACATTATTTCGAACCTCCACGCGTAAAATCAATATAAACCTTACGATATTTCTGCAATACTCATCTCAAGCTACAAGCTTAAGATAGCAGAAATTAAGAAGATTTAGATGAATGAAATTTAATCCTCTGCCAATGCATCGAATTCCTTCTTCTTGCCCTCCATCCATACTTCCATAGCATTGGGTTCATGCATAAGTCCTCTCATCTTCTCCATCGCCTTGAGATGTGCTGAATCTCCCTTTTTAAACATTTCCTTCCCATGCTGCATACTCATGTTTTTTATCTCTTCAAAATAATCCGCGTGAAACTCTACGTCACAAGCTCCCCCTAATTGATTACAAGTCGTTGTTTTCATATTCCTTTTAGTTTTATCTTAAGTGTTAAATATAAATCTAATTTATGAAAATGGGTTTTAGCAGGATAAAAAAGCAAATTATATCCTATAATCCTAAATTGTTGGATTCAACGAAAACGTTAAAATTCTCCATCCACTTTTGACTCTGTTTCTTGAATTGACCAGGAAATATTTTTGCCATTATTGTAATCATTAGACCAATGAACTTGGTATACTCTACCTCTGATGTATACTCAGTA
>JBLIDB010000167.1:0-11016 GCA_047634015.1 Saprospiraceae bacterium | reverse complement strand
AAATGCCAATGGTATCTCATCTCGCGAACCTTATGGGTCAATATGACCCGAATTGTTGGTAAAAACATTAAATTTGGAGCTTATTTGCCTCTTTTGTACTTGTGGTACATACTGAATGCTTCTACTACAAGATATTATAAAAATGAAATCCAGCACTTTTCAATTTTATAAATTTAGTCCCATGTCAATTTTGACTACTTTCTGGAGTGGACTCTTACTTATCCATTAATATTCGCGATTTGAGTGTAGGAGCTCTATACATAAAGGATTAAGACCATTTCTTAAATAGCATTCACAACGTCTCAATATCTTAACATTCATCTAAGATTGACCTAATTTCGTCTTAAAGTCAGTAGTCTACTGTTGACGAATGCTTTGTTTTACGCGTTGGATAGATATTACATCACCAGAAAGTGGTTTAAGAACTAAACAAGATGACTATGAACAACTCATTGACAGCCAGCCCAGTGCTTAAATTACTTCTTTCAAATTACAAAACATGAAACAACTTTTTACACTCCTTCTTCTATTCGGAATCCTTGTCGCAGGATCAGCTCAAAAAGAGGAAACTGTCTTCAATACCTATGGCGGAATTAATCTGACGGGTGTTTGGGCTGGATCCTATTCAAGCTTGGCGGATTTTAAGAATGATTACAACATTAGCAATAGAGGAGCTATCGCATTTGAATTCAATAAGGATTTCCTAATCGGATGGGCAGGCTATAAAGACGATCTTACAAGTGCAGGAAACGATGTCAAACTAAGTGGCAATGATTTATTCCTCGGATATGTTCCTAATAGTCACAAAGTATTTCATCCACTTATTTACCTCCAGGCAGGAAGTGGGAAACTACAGATAGAAGATCTTGGGTCAGATCGCCTTCTGGTTATCCAACCAAGCATCGGTGGAGAGGTGAATATCGCGAGATGGTTCCGACTCGGTCTTGATGCTGGTTATAGATTCTACAGCGGTGTAAACCTCAATGGTATTTCCAATTCTGATTTAGCAGGTCCTACTTTAGGCATCCGAATGAAATTTGGATGGAGCTGGGGAGATCGTCATAGAACCGATGATTGGGAAGATTAATCATAAATATTTTAAAAACATAGAGAGGGTTTCAATTTAGGTTGGAGTCCTCTTTTTTTTATATACTGCTAAAATCCTTATAAATAATGACGTCGTATATTACACTTTAAACCATAGCTATGCAACGACGATTATTTATAGAACAAACATCATGGTTAAGTACAGGAGCTTTAATTATAGGTTCTGCTTACAAGCCAAAATCAGATCAAGAACTTAAAACTTCCTACAGTGATCTTATAGAAATAAGCATAGAAAACCTTCAGGATGAAATTGTCAATCATAATCGAAGCATCATAGATATTACAAAATGGTATCTCGATAGAATCGAATCAATCGATAGAAGCGGCCCAACTATCAATTCAGTAATATATCTTAATCCAAAAGCACTTGAAGACGCTTCTCAATTAGAATCTGAATTGAGAAATAAAGGACCAAGAGGTCCACTACACGGTATCCCCGTACTTCTTAAAGATAATATAGATACATCTGACATGCCAACAACTGCGGGATCAAGAGCAATGGAAGGGTCTGTTCCTCCTTTAGATAGTCATGTAGTAAAACTCTTGCGTGAATCAGGAGCTGTGATATTGGGGAAGGCTAATCTCTCGGAGTGGGCTAACTTCAGAGGAGAAGATAGCTCGAGTGGGTGGAGTGGTTTAGGGGGATTGACTAAAAACCCATATGTGCTGGATCGTAATACTTGCGGGTCAAGCGCAGGTTCAGGAGCCGCAGTAAGTGCTAATCTCTGCATGCTTGCGATAGGAACAGAAACGAATGGCAGTATTGTATGTCCTGCTTCTACAAATGGCATCGTCGGAATAAAACCCACAGTAGGGCTTGTAAGTAGAGCTGGAATTATTCCAATTTCTTCGACCCAAGATACTGCTGGGCCGATGGCGCGTTCAGTAAGTGATGCTGTCCATTGTCTCAATATATTAAAGGGCATTGACCCCAGAGATTCTGCAACTAAACTGATACCAAATAGTTTGCCAATAGACTACACTTCCTATTTAAAAAAGGATGGGTTGAATGGTAAGCGCATCGCTCATTTTACATCATCCAAAGGTAAATTAGAAAGTGTAGATACACTTATGGCAAAAGCAATCAGCGTTATGGAGGCTCAAGGTGCTACCATAATTGAAATAGATAAAATATCTGAAGATGAAGTGGGCGAAAACTCCTTTACCGTTATGCTTTATGAATACAAGAAAGGGTTGAATGACTATTTCGCATCTCTGGGCCCTAAAGCTCCTATTAAATCACTTGAAGAATTAATAGAATGGAATAAAAAAGATAGCTTAGAACTTAAACACTTTGGACAAGAATATCTTGAAATGGCTCAATCAAAAGATAACCTTGAAAGCGTAAATTATAAAAAACACTTGGCAAGTCTACGTAAGTTAAGTAGAAAAGAAGGTTTAGATCGCATCATGAACGAGCATCAACTTGATGCGGTTATAGCACCTACCAATAGTCCCGCTTGGAAAACAGACCTTAAAAATGGAGATACCTTTGTTTTGGGAAGCTCCTCTCCCGCTGCGCGATCAGGATACCCTAACATTACAGTTCCTATGGGCATGATAGATCGGTTACCTGTTGGCATATCAATATTTGGTCGCGGATGGAGTGAAGCAATCCTGATAGAAATCGCATATGCCTATGAGCAAGCGTCATTACATCGTAGGTCTCCTAAGTTCTATGTAACTTAAGTCACATAAGACATAAAAAATGAGTTTGATGAACATCAATTCTAAATAATTTACGTTTAATCTGTATTCCTGTAATACTAAAAGATACAAATATGACAACACTAAGATTAGGCGACATCGCTCCAGATTTTACTGCTCAGACAACTGAAGGAGAATTGAAATTTCATGATTGGATTGGAGATGGTTGGGCAGTACTATTTTCACACCCTGCAGATTATACTCCAGTTTGTACTACCGAATTGGGAACAGTAGCAAAATATAAAGACAGATTTACTGCTCGGAATACTAAAGTCGCTGCGCTAAGTGTGGATCCATTGAAGGATCATCATGGTTGGATCCTAGATATCAATGAAACTCAAGGAACTGAAGTTAACTTTCCGATCATCGCAGATGAGGATAGAAGTATCGCAGAACTCTACGATATGATTCACCCAAATGCTGATGCTAAGCATACCGTGAGATCAGTCTTTGTAATTGGACCAGATAAAGCTGTAAAGCTTATGATTACATATCCGCCATCTACAGGTCGGAATTTTGATGAGATCTTACGTGTTATTGATTCATTGCAATTAACAGCATATCGCAAGTTGGCGACACCGGCAAATTGGGTTAAAGGTGATGATTGCGTCATCTCTCCTTCTGTAAGCAGCGCAGATGCCAAGGAAATGTTTCCAAAAGGATTCAAAGAGATCAAACCGTATCTACGTATGACACCTGATCCAGAGTCATAGAGTGGTAATTTTTATGGACGAGAATAAAGGGGATCACGAATATTAGTTTTTGATCCCCTTTCTTTATCTTCAACTAAGTGAAGAATATGCTTAGAGCTATGCTATGACAAAACAGTATATTGGAATTGGGATGTTTTTTCTGATTCTTTTACTGAGCTGTGGCGAAAGGTCCGCAAATACGTCGAAGGATAATATTCCCAATCGCCATCAATCTTCCTCAAAAGCCTTACCTACTGAAGTACTCAGCCCAAAGAACAACCTAATTACCGCTCAGAAAGTAGCACTCGGAAAACTACTATTTTATGACCCCATACTTTCTGGCAACAAAGATGTTGCTTGCGCTACTTGTCATCATACCAGCAATGGCTTTGCAGAAAGTAGAGATCTCTCAATTGGATTAAATGGAAAGGGGTTCGGAAGTAGCAGAGTCTTCTTATCAAACAATTTAATTCCTATAGTCAAAAAGAATGCACCTACTATATTGAATAGTGCTTTTAACGGTATGGACAGTTTGGGTCATTATGTACCAGATTCTGCTGCTATGTTTTGGGATCTGAGAGTCAAGAGTCTTGAAGCACAAGCCTTAGAACCCATAAAGGCGATGGAAGAAATGCGAGGATTAGAATATTCTGAAGATGAAATACTAGAAGAAGTAGTCTACCGATTACTCCATAATGAAACCTATAGAAGCCTCTTCACCGATGCATTTCCTGAAGAGCAAGAATCGATCAAAACAGAAAATATCGCAAAAGCGATTGCTGCGTATGAACGCACTATTCTGGGAAACAAATCGCGATTTGACGCTTACAAACGAGGTGATAGAAATGCCCTCTCAGAAAGTGAGAAAGATGATTTTACAAGATTCGTAGAGGTTGGATGTGCCAATTGTCACAACGGACCGATGTTCTCAGATTATAAGATTCATGTGCTTGGAATTCCTGATAATCCAAAGTTGAAAGAACGTGACTTCGGTTTCGAAGACGGCAACGGATTCCGAACGCCCACCTTACGAAATCTCAGATTTACATTTCCAAATATGCATAATGGTAGCTTGAAATCAGTAAAAGAGATATTAGAATTTTATGAAGACATCTCACAAGGCAAATCCCGTAATCCAAATATCCAAATAAAAGATATCGACCCACTTGCTAAGTCCCTAACAATAAGAGTTAAGGACTTCGGTCCAATTACCAACTTCCGATTAAGTCTGAATGACGAGTCTCATGACAAGTCCGTGCCGGCATTTGTGCCTAGTGGTCTTGAGGTGGGTGGCACTATTGGCCTGACTCAACTTTGAATAATCCTTTGCAAGTCATATCCTTCTTCTATCGCCGAAATCAATATCTCACTATTTCCATTGATAAGTCCGCCTTGATCCACAACCAACGGAGCCCCATCTATTGATCTATATTTGATTTCTAATATACTACCTGCTTCATTTTCGAGATATCCCCCATTTTTCTGCCGCCATGATCTTCCTCCGATATACTTGATCAAGAGTTCACCATTTTTATAATTGGTAATTCTTCCAGCATTCATAACGCCATCACTATCTACGTTCTGGACTTCCATCCTGCTATAGTTCTCTATCCTAGCGCGGCTATCATTGTTGATGGCAAAAGTTGAAGTGCCATTAGTAATACTATATACATATAACCCTTCTCTCCTGTGAGAAGCTAGAGTCGTTGACAGACGAATCAAAGTTATACAGCCCCGTTTCACTTTCCCTAATCCCTAAATATCCATTATTGAAAAATGGAAGATCATTTAACATGCTGTCTAACCCATATCCTAACTCTAGCGGCCCAGGTCCTATCTTTGTAGCACTCACTCCAGATATACTTATAAAATCTTCATTCTCAAACTGTGGATGGATAGTACTTGCAGTATAACGTAAAGGAATATTATGAATACCAAATGGCTTATATCCGTGGATCTCGCTGATACCTATTTCGCCATCTCCTGAAAATGAAGAAAACATGTATCCTACAGATGACTGGGTGAAATTTGCACTTTACCTCCCAATGCATAAGCATAAAATAATAGGTAATAGTTGGAATTATTTCACTGCAGGTCTAGTGGCATTAGGGTATATCCTAAATCAACGACTTCCGGAAGGGCTTGATAAATATGCCGATAAAAAACTCTTTACTCCATTGGGAATTCGGAATTACAAATGGCAATGTACGCCTACCAATGTTCCCAATACTGCAGGAGGAATTCAACTTCGCACCTTAGACTTTGCCAAGTTTGGGCAATTATAAAAAACAAAGAAATGTGGAAGAGATAACAAATTCTGCCAGCAGATTGGGTTGATGAAAGTCTTTCCATCATGCCGAATTACCTCAAGAGGGGCACTATGGATATCTCTTCTGGAATCGTTCCTATGAGATTAATGGAAAATCCTACGAGGCTTTTTACTATATTGGAAATAGTGGAAATAAAATCTTCATTTTCAATGACATTCCTGTTGTTATAGTAATAACGGCTGCGGCATATAATAGGCCATATGCGCATCCTCAAGTAGACAAAATAATAAAGGAATATCTATCACCAGCCGTTTTTAATTAAATCCCGTATCCATAGACAAGTAACTCAATTAAGATAAGTATGATGGAGTGAACATGAATCTGACATACTAAATATGCCAATTCACATAGATTTTAAAAGCTTATGATCAGATGTCGCTAAGACATACTATTTTCGCAGCCTTCATAGAAGTAATTAAAGATTTGGGCTGATAGACGAAAATAACTGCTTGATTGTCAAGACAAAGCTCTTTTTTCTTCCTGCCTGCCGGACAGGCAGGTTCATAGCCATAGCTATGGGATTAAAAAAGCTGATGTAGCTTACTTTCAATGAGTTGTTTACAGACATCTTGTTTGATTCTTAAATCACTTCATAACTAAGCATGTAAGATGTCAGATAATAAAGTAATATTCGCAATGGAAGGCGTCTCTAAAACCTTCCCACCAAGTAAGCAAGTCCTTAAGAATATATGGTTGTCCTTTTATTATGGCGCCAAGATCGGAGTACTCGGTCTCAACGGTTCAGGAAAATCCAGTCTCCTTAAGATCATTGCAGGTCTTGATACAAACTATCAAGGCAAGGTAACCTTTGATAAAGAGTATAAAATCGGGTACTTAGCTCAGGAGCCAGAACTTGATGAATCTCTCACTGTAAAAGAAATAGTACAGCAAGGTGTACAGCATATTGTAGACGTCGTCAATGCATATGAAGGTATCTCAATGAAGCTTGCAGAACCCATGGGTGACGATGAGATGATGAAGCTTATCGAAGAGCAAGGTGAGTTATTGGAGAAGATGGACCATATGGGAGGATGGGACCTCGATCATACACTGGAGCTTGCTATGGAAGCATTGCGATGCCCACCAAATGACGCGAAAGTTAATGTATTAAGTGGAGGAGAGCGTCGCCGTGTAGCCTTATGTAGGTTGCTACTTAGCAAGCCAGATATTTTATTACTCGATGAACCTACTAACCACTTAGATGCAGAGAGTGTACACTGGTTAGAACAATTTTTAAAATCATTTCCAGGAACAGTAATAGCTGTAACTCACGATAGATACTTCTTAGATAATGTGGCTGGATGGATATTAGAATTGGATCGCGGCGAAGGCATCCCATGGGAAGGGAATTATAGTTCATGGTTGGATCAAAAATCCAATCGTCTTGCTCAAGAAGAAAAGTCAGAAACCAAGCGTCAGAAAATTCTAAAAAGAGAATTAGAATGGTCACGTATGAATGCCAAAGGAAGGCAGTCTAAAGGAAAAGCACGTCTGAATGCTTACGATACACTCAATAGTGCAGAGATCAAAGAACGTGAGGCTACTTTAGAATTATACATTCCGCCAGGGCCAAGACTCGGTGATAAGGTTATAGAATTAGAAAACGTAACGAAGTCTTACGACAATCGTGTCCTAATCGACAATCTAACACTTTCTATTCCTAAGAATTCAATAGTCGGAATCATAGGTCCGAATGGTGTGGGTAAGTCTACCCTATTCAGAATGATCATGGGAGAAGAGCGGCCAGATAGTGGAACCATAAATATAGGAGATACGGTGAAGTTAGCTTATGTCGATCAATCTCATAAAGACTTACTTCCGGACAAAACGATCTATGAAGTAGTAAGCGGAGGTTCAGATATTATAAAAATTGGTAATCGAGAAATGAACGCGCGAGCATATGTAAGTAAGTTTAATTTCTCAGGTGGTGACCAACAGAAAAAGGTTGATGTGCTTTCTGGTGGAGAGCGCAATCGACTTCATCTGGCCATCACTATGAAAGAAGGTGGCAATGTGATGCTGCTGGATGAACCTACCAATGATATCGATGTCAATACCCTTCGTGCACTGGAAGAAGCTATAGAGAACTTTGCAGGATGTGTACTATTAATCTCTCACGATAGATGGTTTTTAGACAGGCTTGCTACGCATGTACTCTCTTATGAAGATGATGGGCAGGTGGTATTCTTTGAGGGTAACTTTAGTGCTTTTGAAGAGAATAAAAAAGAACGATTGGGAGATATTGCGCCAAAGAGGCCGAGATTTAAGAATCTATTGTAGGAAGGTAGAATTGTTAATTCGATTATTCGGTGATTTGTTAATTTGGATTAAGACAAGAGGTGGGAGGACAATACGGCAAGAGGTCAAAGAACTTTGCTTTACGTTTTAGTCAGTCTATGACGAGTTTCTTAATAGTTCAGCACAAATTGTTGTTGCCAATTGGTAGAAGACTATGGCCAAAATGTTGATTCGTTTATAAATACGGCATATCTTGAGAAGGTGAACAGGATTTGGTTTGTCATATTGATATTACTACTGAACTTTATGCCAGTTAGTTCTATTATTTGTCAAAATCCGATAGCCGAAATTTGCGATAATGCCATTGATGATGATACTGATGGCCTTATTGATCTCGATGATCCAGATTGTAATTGTCCAATATTAGAACCAACATCTCTATTACCAAATTCCTCATTTGAAGAACTTGACTGTTGTCCTATCGGTCATTCTACGGTAGCCTGTGCGGGGCCCTGGACGCAAGCATCGGAAGCCACGCCGGACCTTTTCCATCCCTGTGGATATCCAGCGGATGACCTATTTGATGTCCCGCAACCAGTACCATCTGGTAATGGATTTATCGGGATAATAGATGGCGTGTTTACTGGAAGTACCCGCCCGAATATAAAGGAATATATAGGCACCTGTCTCGATGAGCCATTAAAAGCAGACACTATATATCGACTTCAATTCTATGCAGGTTTCTTAGATCAGAACACTTCACCGCCTATTGAGATTACCATGTTTGGTTCGTCGGATTGTAATACCTTCCCTTTTGGAATAGGCGACTTAGATTTCGGTTGTCCATCCAATGATACGAATTGGACCAATATCGGAAGTATTAGCGCCTCAGGACTCAATGAATGGCGACAACTAACGATGTTGATCACTTCAAGAAAAGATATAAATGCTCTAATAATAGGCCCTGGTTGCCAACTCCAATCATTGAGCAACGATAGTTATTACTTCTTAGATGACTTACTACTTACTAAAAGGAATGAGGCTAAGGAAGAGTTTAAAATTCAACCTATTGGAGAACCTTGCGCCACTGCATTTAGATTAGAACTACCCTTGAAAGAAAATCGAGCGTATCAGTGGTATCTCGATGGTATCGCATTATTGAATGCCACAGAAAATATGATTGACTTTCCATTAGATCGGGGTGTCTACCACGTTAGGGTTATAGATGAAGATGGATCATGTTATATTACCAAACCTTACAGTTTAAGAATACCCAATAAGTATACTCAGATCACGGACACATTTTGTGAAGGAGGCGTTTATAATTTTGGTAGTATTCAATTGCAAAATGAAGGTATCTATTATGACACCCTTCAAAGCGCTGCGCTGTGTGACAGTATCATCGAATTACAATTAAGTATGATATCCGAGGTCACCTCAAATCAATCTATAAAAATATTGGAAGGATCTTCTTATGACATAGGATCCAATTCTTATGATACTCCTGGAGATTATAAAATCATACTTCCATCTACACAAAGATGTGACAGTACTATCAACGTAACATTGAGTTTTTATAATTTCTATATTCCGAATATCTTCTCCCCCAACAATGATGGTAGCAATGACAATTTTACTATTACAAGCGACGCTGATCTGATTACAATTAATCAATTATACATCCATGATCGATGGGGCACTCCAATGTATGTCGAGCAGAATGCATTGACAAATGAATTAAAAGGCTGGAACGGAATTCGCTTAGGCAAACCCGTAAGTCCAGGAGTATTTACTTATATATTGCAAGCCACTATGATAGATGAATCACAAATTACCCTCTCAGGAATAATCACATTAATCCGATAATCTAAATAGACCTACATCGCATAGAGCAAATCCATCCGCTCAGAGATCTCTTGTAACCTAACACGATCTCCACCACGAACTTCTGCAGATCCCCAGCCAGCCCTATAATCTGCCGCTGCAAGCGCTGCATTGACCTTGGCATAGTTTGCATCTCCATCACCAAGTAACACTTTGAATCCCTCCCAGATCCCTTCATCACTTTGCTTCTTTCGACTGTAATCCTTTATATCTATTTTCATGATTCTTGGGCCTAAGATCTTGATCCATTGTTCCGGCCATCCATAACGGACAATATTTCCAACATCAAAATACCATCCCAATCTTTCGCTATCAAACTGATCCACATATCTCGCAGCTTCCATAGGACTTAGCAAGAAATTATTCCACACATTTTCCAGTGCGATATTGATTCCGATCTTCTCCGCATGAGGGATAATCTGTTTTAATTCTGCAGTAGATCGCTCCCAAGCATCATCGTAAGAAATTTTATCATTAACAACCGCCGCAACAACAAGGACAGATGTTCCTCCGAACTTCTTACACCGATCCAAGGCCGCAATGATGGACTGTCGACATTCTAATCTTACCGATGGATCGGGACTGGACAATGGCTTTTTCCAATGTAGAGAATTCACTAATCCAGGCAACTCCAATCCTGTAGCATCCCTTGCGGCTAATACTTCTCTATCATCAAGTTCATCTGGGCTATCTAATTCTATTCCATCAAACCCTAAATCCTTTACAAGTTTGAATTTATCCATGAGGCTCAAATCCTCTTTAATCATGCCATATTTGAGGCTCTTCTTCCGAAGAGGTCGTTCGCTTATTGTAGTTGTCGCCTTAATTGTTGAGAATGGGACAGTACTGGCTATTGTAGTTCCTATAGCCCCAGAGATAAGAAAATCGCGTCTTTTCATTTTGTAATTATTTGAATTTTGTAATACCTGGTTGTGCAACAGGTGCTAAAGGGTAGTCCATATCCCAATTAATATCTTCGATCGGTGGGCCTAATATTTCTTCTGACGCTAATGCTTCATCGTAGGTGAGTGTTTTTCCGGTATATGCTACCATTCGTC
>JBLIDB010000166.1:0-11086 GCA_047634015.1 Saprospiraceae bacterium | reverse complement strand
TGGATGAGATTTTTATTTTTCGAACCTCAGTGATGCCTGAGCATCAGGGAGTTGAGAATAATGGAAATATCGCCAAAAGGGTCGTTTCCCGATATTATGACTTTCTGGAGTGGACTCAACATTACGGTTCAATAATATTAAAAAGTAAATTGAAGGGCTCGGACACCAAAGTTTGAAAATCTTGATATGCTTGTCTATCTCCTTCCATCTTTATATTCCCCGCTAAAGCCATTTTCATTCCTGTTGTTTGTTGAGTTATAATTTTATTGAATATGGATTTATTCATGGTTATTGTGGCTGTTGGATTTTCAGCAAGTATACCCATCCGATTATATAGAATCTGGTGTTCTAGATATACGGACATTTCAGTATCTATATCTGGAAAGATGAGATTGAAGGAATATTGCTTTCCCTTCGCTTTATCAGCATCAAGTCGTACCGCCAAATAATTATAAAATGTCTCTAAAGGCATATTTGTAATTATATCTGGTGAATTAGAAAGTTTATTATCAGACATCAAAGAAGTGTTTATACCATTTCTTAACTCAGAAGCCCCGGTGAGGTAGAAATTACGCCAAGGCGCATTCTCTGTGGCATACCCAAGTTTTGTATAGGTATCTGCGAGGAGATTTCTTGCTTCTTGATTACTGGGATCTGCGAACACCACTTTGTTAAGCACCGTTGCTACCCATCGGTAATTGCGATTCTCGAAATCTTCCCTTGCCAACCCTATTACCTTTTGAGCTCCTCCCATGTATCGTACGTACCTTTCAGATTCTTCAACTGTAGGTAATGGATTGAGATTAGCGGGATTACCATCAAACCATCCATAATACAATTGATATTGTGCCTTGGCATTATGACTGATAGAGCCGTAATAATCCCTATTGGCCCATTGTGAAGCCATTTCTTTAGGTAGTTCTATCATATCTGCGATCTCATCCATATTGTATCCTTGATTAGCAAGGTGGAGGGTCCGATCATGAATATACTTGTATGTATTGCGCTGTCCTTCCCAAAATTTTAGGATGGGCTCTTTACCCCATGTAGGCCAGTGATGACTTCCAAATGAGATATCCGTTTTATCGCCATATTTCACGATCGTATTATCAATGTATTTGGCCCATTTGAGTCCATTGCGCACATGAGCTCCTCTCAATGTATATAAATTATGGAGCGTGTGATTGATTTCTTCAGCTTGGCAGAAAGCTTTATATTTTGGAAAGTAAAACATCATCTCGGAAGGAGCTTCTGCGCCAGGGGTATTTTCAAAATCTATTTGAATACCATCTACGATAATTGTTTCACTTGCCTGTGATATAATCTTATTTGGTTTTAATACACCATTACTTCCAAAAGTATTGTTTTGCCCGAGCCCTGAACCTACCATACCTTCAGGACCAGTAGGAATCAGAGGGCCGTACATATAAAGTGCTCGGCGCAGCATGGCATTTCCGGCGATTACATTTTCAGATAGGGCATGTTCGTAAAATCCCTCTGGAGCCAATAATTTTATTTTGCCTGATGTAATATCTTCTTCGCTAACGATTCCTCTAATCCCTCCGAAATGATCTATGTGGCTATGTGTAAATATCACTGCCTTTATAGGCCGACTTCCCAATTCTTGCTGGACTAATGCCATTCCCGCAGCAGACGACTCAGCAGCAGTCAATGGATCGATTATAATCCATCCTGTGACGCCTTCTACTATAGTCATATTGGCGAGATCAAATCCTCTAATTTGATAGATACCGTCAGTCACTTTATATAATCCATGGAGACTATTGAGCGCACTTTGACGCCATAGACTTGGATTGACAGTGGATGGCGCAACGCCTTTTATAAAGTCATAGGATCTGAGATCTCGGACAGGTACACCGCTTTTGTCACGAATAATTGGATCTTTTAATGTTGCTATAAATCCACGATTAGCATTTACAAAATCAGATGAGTCTAAAAAGTTTAAATTTTCTAATCCTTCAAATAAAATAGCGCTTGGCGCTTTGGACAACTCTTCCTTACGCTGAGGTAGTAGATGATTTGTGTTGCACCCAAAAGCAATAGATAAGAGGAAAAAGAGAAAAGTATTTCGAAGCACAGTAATGTAATGTTAGATTTAATAATTAAAAGATAGATTCATCATTCAAATCTCAATGTATACCAATTCGGAGACCATTTGGAAAACTTGTTAGTTTTTAATTTGCGGTTCAATTACTATCCGGATTATGTCTTTGATGCGTAATCTTTGCTATCAATGATCATTTTGGCGATAATTTCACAAAGGATTTCTGAAGTGCCTCCTCCGATCTGCCCCAAGCGTGTATCTCTATACATCCGTGCAAGGGGATATTCTTCCATAAATCCATAGCCACCATACATCTGTAGACATTGGGTGATTACGGTATCACTCAATTGAGTAGCGAGTAATTTGGCCATTGATGCTTCCTTAACCAGGTAGTCTCCATCCAAGTATCGACGATATAAGTCATAGACGAAGCTCTTATTCATAGCAATCTCAGCGGACATCTGGGCGATACGATGCCGTAGTACTTGGAATTTATTAATAGTTCTCCCGAAGGCAGATCGTTCTGCTATATATTGAAGGGTTAATTCCATAGCGTATTCCGAAAGTGCATATCCGTTGACAGCCATTGCGAGGCGCTCTGTGACGAAATGTTGCATGATATAAAAGAATCCTTGGCCTTCTACACCTAACAGGTTTTCGGCAGGAACACGAACATCAGCAAATGCGATTTCACCGGTATCAGAAGCGCGCCACCCTAATTTATCCAGGGCAGTTGCAGAAACTCCAGGTGTATCTCTATCTATGATGATCATACTTATTCCTTTGGCCTTGGCTGTTGGATCGGTCTTGACAGCTGCAACTATAAAGTCGCTATTCACACCATTGGTAATAAATGTCTTAGAACCATTGATGATATATGAATCTCCATCTCTAACTGCTGTTGTCTGAATCGACTGAACATCAGAACCACCATTCGGTTCCGTAATTGCCAAGCATCCTATGATATCTCCGGCGATGCCGGGAATCATATATTTCTGCTTTTGAGCTTCGCTACCTGCGCCGTTAATATGTGTTAGTGCTAAACCTGGATGAGCACCTATAGCAGCGCCAAACCCTCCCGAGTTTAAGCGATTTAACTCTTCGGCGAATATTACACTGTACCAAATATCTAAATTTGAACCACCATATTCTTCTGGAAATGTAATGCCTAAGAAACCCATTTCACCAAAGCGTTTATAGATGTCTCTTGGCACTTCTCCCGCGGATTCCATATCATCTATCCGAGGCCGAATCTCTTTTTCCAAGAAGGTCCTAAATGTCTGTCGAAAAAGTTGGTGCTCTTCAGTAAGAAATGATTCTAGCATGAAATTCTAAATTTTGTCTTTAACTACTTTAATAAGTGTGTTTAAGCAAAGAGTGTTTGTAATTTCATAGCGACACCCATATCTCCATCAATTTTGATCTTTCCTGACATTACAGCACCCATCGGATTGAGATCTCCAGAAACTAACCTTTGGAAATCTTCCTGAGAGACTTGAATTGTACAATCCGCATCATCGTTACTCTGTGACACAGTATTCTCATCCTTACTGCCATCTATATATAGTTGTTCTTCTCCGAAGTCAAATTTTAATGTCTTACCGAGAACCGGTGCATGGGAAGCTTTGATGCGAATACCATCAATGATCTGCTCTAAAGAATTTGCCTCTGTACTACCTCCATTTTTAGTACTCCTATCTACTATTGAAATTTCTGTGCCTGGTGCTTTATTATAAGAGACGTCATCAATTACAATCTTTGCAATTATCTCACGCATTATTTCTGAAGATCCTCCCCCTATAGTGCCGACCCTGACATCTCTATACATACGCGCTAGTGGGTACTCTTCCATGAATCCGTATCCTCCAAAAAATTGGAGACATTGGGTAGCTACTTTTTCCATCATTTCGGTGGCGAGTAATTTAGCCATAGAACATAGCTTGACATCATAGATGCCCTCTGCATACATACGGCAACATTGATAACTGAATGCCTTAAGGGCTTCTAATTCTGAAGACATTTGAGCAATGCGATGTCGTAAGACTTGGAATTTATTAATAGGCCTTCCGAATGCTTGTCGTTCCGACATATATTGAAGTGAGAGCTCTATAGCCTTTTCCATTCCAGCTACGGCTCCGGGTACAGCACATAACCTTTCTAATTGTAATCCATTCATGAGATAGTAGAAGCCACGACCTTCTTCTCCTATCAGATTTTCTACAGGGACACGAACATTATCAAAACTTAATTCCGCAGTATCCGAACAATGCCAACCCAGTTTTTTCAATTTACGTGTAGAGACACCTTCCATTCCTTGCTCTATGATGAGCAGACTTACTCCGGCGGCTCCAGCTTCAGGATCTGTTTTGACAACTGTAATTATAAAGTCGCCATATACACCGTTAGTGATGAATGTTTTAGATCCATTAACTACATAGTGGTCCCCATCTCTGATGGCTTTGGTTTGAATATTCTGTGCATCAGACCCAGCACCTGGTTCTGTAATTCCTATTGAGCTAATGAGATCTCCAGAGATGATCCCAGGAAGATATTTTTGTTTTAAATGATCAGAGGCGAATTTCAAAATATATGGGCAAGACATATATTGAACCACCTGTTGGGTGATTGCGAATCCTCCAGAGTTCATTCGACATAATTCCTCATTGAATACTACATCGTAGAAGAAATCCAGATTAGATCCTCCATATTCTTCAGGGTAAGAGAGTCCTAGGAACCCCATTTCTCCCATCTTCTTCCAAATATCTTTTGGAGTGCGTCTTTCTTCTTCCCACTTTTCAATATTAGGTGCTACTTCTTTTTCAAGAAATGTTCTAAGGCTTTGGCGAAACAATTCATGTTCTTCGGTGAAATAGTATTTATTCATTTTATGTTTTTTCTATTTTGAGAGATTGATTTCCAAATCAATTGAATTATATTTTGAGATAATTTATTCAACAAATAAGTCTTTAAATAAGGTCTTCGTTGGGTCGACAGCGTATTTTGTAAAATCTGTGATACCATCTTTTTGAAGCACATCTTCATCAATAAAGAAATTTCCAGTACAGGATTTGCTTTCTTGACTAAGAATACTAAATGCTGCATCTGCCATAATTGCTGGGGTTCTACTTGATTGCATCATAGCATCTCCTCCAAGCGCATATTTGACTGCTGCAGTTGCAATTGTGGTTTGAGGCCATAGTGCATTAACCGCTATATTATGTTGCTTTAATTCATCTGCTAATCCTAAAACAGTCATACTCATTCCATATTTAGACATGGTATATCCAAGGTGAGCCCCGAACCATCCAGGCTTCATGTTAAGAGGAGGAGAAAGTGTTAGAATATGGGCATTATCAGATTTTTTCAAATATGGAATCGCCAATTTACTCACCATGAATGTACCTCTTACATTGACACTATGAATCAAGTCGAAGCGCTTCATAGGAAGATCCTCTGTATTACTAAGATTGATAGCGCTTGCATTGTTTACAAGAATGTCTATTCCGCCGAATACGGTATCTGCTTTCTCCAAAGCATTTCGAACCAGGTCTTCTGATCTAATATCTACAACTATAGGAAGTGCTGTTCCTCCGGCGGCTTCGATTTCTTCTGCTACAGTATATATGGTTCCTGAAAGTTTAGGATGCGGTTCTGATGTCTTGGCAGCTATTATAATGTTAGCACCTTGACTTGCTAATTTGAGCGCGATAGCTCTTCCGATTCCTCGGCTTGCACCTGAGATAAATGCTGTTTTATTTTTCATTAGTTAGTTTTAGAAAGTAATTGTTTTTAGAAACTCCTGGGAAGAGATTCTATATCCTACTGGAGCATATTCTCCTATGTAATTCCCAGCTTCTTTATTCGTAAATGCCGCTATTCCAGTATCTTTTAAGGCTGGAACGTTAATTATATTTCCTTCAAAATCGGCTGAAGAGAGCATGTTTCGATAAATTATATAACCCTTGTCTCTTGGTATATTCCATTCCATAAAGTTGAGGCCTAATGTTTCACATTTACTTCTAATGGCTGGAGATTCTTCTCCTATTACGATTGTTACATATCCACTTGAATCAATCATGCAATCTTCATCTTTTATGGCATTGAAATCATAGGAAAGATCATCTCCGATATTTACTGACCAATAGCGAACTTCAGTCTGTTCTATATCTTCTGTTTTCTGAACAAAACTGGGAGCTTTGAATTTTAAAATATAGACCTCATTTTCTTGTTTCGTAACGGCCGATAGTAAGTAGAGATTGTCATTATTTTGGATCATTCCCTCGCCAATAATTCTATAGAATGGCAACTTGAAGTTTGGTTTTGCATCCTTTGGCCCATCTAATGGGAAGAGGTTTTCTGATTTATACATGAACCATATGTCCTTGGCAATTTTTGGACCACTCACGAATTTTCTAAGATTTAACCCTTTGGGTAATCTCAATGGAGTGAACTCATCTTGCATTTCTAAATTATAGGCCTGAACACTGGGTAAGTCTACGCCTCCGAAATTATCCTCATTAAAGTCATAGAGTCTCATTACAACTAAGAACATCTTAGCATCATCTGCAAAGACAAGTTTGTTTTCTAAATCCAGTTCCGCATATTTTTTTGGCAGGATATTTAGCTCATATTTTTTACGCTTACTTTGATCGTCTATTTCGAAGGATTGTTGGGCGATAATTTCTGCGTCTATTAGAGAGCCTTGTGTTGTTTTATCTTTGATGTTATAGACATTGAAACTTAAGTACCTTGTATTGGGAAATGTCCCTCTAATTTTAAGTCCAATATTGTCTTTGGTTTTATAATATGTGTACGCGAAGTAATTGGCATAGATATCTGGCCATAAACCTACAGTTGTGTCTTGTCCGATGTACTCGTACCAAACAGTATTATCAGGTTGTAAACTTCCAGAGTTCAACCATTTATTCACTCCGAATAAAGACAGAGCAATTAGAGCTATAGCAATTAGGAATTTTTTGGTTTTATTCACTTACGACCAGATTATTTTGTCTGTAGAATCATTCCATGTCAGGAAGTCTTTTCCAAACCTATCATCTAAAGTTCCTCTTTTCACTTTTAGAGTAGGGGTAAGAATTCCGTTGTCTTCTGTCCAAGTATCCTTTTGAATAATCACAGTAGATATTTTTTCATAATTCGGGACTGTGGCATTCAGTTGTTTCACTGTATCTTGAATAGAATTTTCAATTACAGAATGCTCAACTTTTTGGGCCTCTTCAGAAATGTTTATAAGACATATAGGCTGTGGAATACCCAAGCCGACTACACAGCATTGTTCGACATATTGATTATTTGAGATTACTTCTTCTAATGGATTGGGAACTACATAACTGCCTTTAGAGGTCTTAAAGGCGTCGTTGACCCTTCCTATGACTCTTACGAAACCGTTATTATCAATGGTTCCCCTATCTCCACTATGCATCCATCCATCAATAAGAACTTCTTTGGTTTTTTCTGGATGCTTATAATAACCAGTCATCATATATGGAGAGGACATAAGAATTTCTTTTGTCGCCTCCTTTATTTTTACCTCACCATGAGGTATTGCTTGACCTACAGAGTCGGGTGGCGTGTGCAGGTGTACACCATTACACATTGATCCACAAACTTCGGTCATGCCGTAAGCTTCGATTAAATGGATACCTAATTTGCCGTACCATTTTTTCAAAAACTCTGGTGTGATAGCGGCTCCTGTTGCGGCTATCTTTAATTGATCCAAACCCATGGCTTTTAATAGCTTCTTCTTTACAATACCTGATACAAATGGAATGCTTAGAAGTCTTGCTAATTTCTTCTGTGGCATCTTGGCTATAACGCCCATATAGAATTTTGTCCATATCCTTGGTACCGCAAAGAACATTGTAGGTCTCGTTTCTCTTAGATTATTAGCGAAGGTATCCAACGATTCTGCAAATGAAATACTTCCTCCTTGTACTATACATGGAACCTCTAAACCCAGTCTTTCGCCTACGTGATTCAGAGGCAAAAAAGAAAGACATCTTACTTCTTTTAGTTTTCCAATTCCGATCCAGTTGCTTTCTAATTCATTTTTCATAATTAGAGATGGCGTCTTATGTATGTGCATTACGCCTTTAGGCGTTCCTGTGGTTCCTGAAGTAAATTTGATCGTCCATAAATCAGATAGATTCGGTAAATAATTTTCTTTTTGCGGCAGATGCGTTGCCAATAATGCATTCCAATCATGGCCTTCTGTAACAATAGCATTTTCTTCGTACTGCGGAAAGCGAATCATCTCAACACCATCGCCAAGAGTCTCGTACTTATCTCCCCATTCCTCTAATTTGCCTACAAAGACAAGTTTAACGTCACTTAATTTCAGCACTTCTCCAAATTGTTTTTTGGGGAGGCTTGCATAGTAAGGGACAGATACTGCACCTGCCATCATTATGGCAAGATCCGCAAGAATCCAGTGATAGCAGTTTTTAGAATAGATACCTACATGATCTCCTTCTTGAATGCCCAGCGTTTTCATTGCCGTAGCAATCTTACGTGCTTCTTGACCTGCTTGAGCGAAGGTTATTTCTTTCCATGTGTTACCTTTAGGTTGTCTAAGAAATACTTCGTTCGCCTTTTGTTTTTCCCATTTATAAAAATGTCCGATGATAGGGAGAAGGGTAGTTTTACTCATGATTCTAATTTATAGCATACTTTGTAATGTATTAAATAAACCCATTCTATCTCCTGCCAAGTGCTCTAATCCGTCTACATATAGCGTAGTTCCGCTAGTGTATGAAGATAACGGACTGGCATAAAACATGACAGTATTGGAGACATCTTCTACGGTTCCAAATCGTTTCATAAGGTTTTCTTCCCTGGCCGCATTGAAACTGTCTTGAATAGCCTGTGGATATGTACTCAATCCAGAAGACTCAATAGTCCCAGGAGCGATTGCATTAACGCGAATATTATAACTTGCCCACTCTTGACCTAGGGTCTTTGTAAGATTCTCAACTCCAGCGCGCGCTGCCCCAGTATGTGCCATACCAGGAAAACCACGCATCATGTTGGCTATGATATTAACAATGTTTCCATTCTTCTGTGGAATGAAAAATGCCTTGGCCATGATTTGCGACATATAGAAAGTACCATTCAAGTTATTGTTGATCACAGCTGCCCATCCATTTGGACTTATGAGCTCAGCCGGTGCTGGGAACTGCCCACCTGCATTATTAATAAGAATATCAAGTCTTCCAAATTTTGCCTTTATAGCATCTGCTAAAACCTCTATCTGTTCTACCTTTCTTATATCGCAAGGAGCGTAGCCTACTTCGCCATATTCAGATAGTTCTTCAGCTGCTTTTTTTAACGCATCTTCTTTCCTGGAGCAGATGAATACTTTTGCTCCAAGTTGTAAAAATTGCTTTGCAATACCGTAACCGATTCCACTGCGGCCTCCAGATACCAGTGCTATTTTATTTTCGAATGTATTTTCTTTAAACATGGGTTACGGTTTAACGATTAACGACGGACGATAAACTATCTTCTCTTTTTCTAATAATTTGGGACTCATTTCCTTGATTTAATGAAGTTGATAAGAGAAGCTTTTATTTTTTCAGCGAGATCTTCAAGTTTTCTGAATGCAAGCTCTGGGAGATATCCAATCCTATGGGCAATATGAAGTTGGCTTATTACTTCTGCTGTTGATCCCTTTGCAATATTCAAAAAGTAGACTGTAGACTTTTCAGATCCTCTTTCATGTCCTTCTGCTATGTTTGATGAAATAGAGACTGATGCCCTTTGAATTTGATCTCTAAGACCATAATCTTTAGAGAATAGGCCATTATTTGTGATTTTATAAATTTCCACAGAAAGATTGATGGCATCATCCCAGACTCTTAATTGTTTAAATCCTCCCATTATTTTTTGTTTTAAACCTTCGCTTTGTAGTTTATTTTCTTCTCAATATCTTTTAATCTTTTTATTATATCACTCTTAGGCATTTATCGTTTCCTGTCTAAAATTGTTCGTCTAACGTTAATCGTCTATCGTGAGCCGTTCAATGTTTAAAAGGAACATTCATCATTTCCCTTGTTTCTTCAATAGTGGCAATTTCCCTTCCTATAAGACGGGCTAATTGAACACCAGATTCTACGAGCTCTCCGTTGCTTTTAGCCATATTACCATTTGGCAAATAGAAATTATCCTCTAATCCTACTCTGAAATTGCCGCCCATTGCTGCTGAGATCGCTTGAAGTTGCCACTGCTTTCTGCTAATCACAATGCTTTGCCAAATTTTACCTTCTGGTACTTGTTTAATTTGGTGAAGAAGATTTTCAGGTGTTGCTGATATTCCACCCATTACCCCCATGACTAAACTGTATGTAGCATTCTCTGGCAGAATGCCCATATCTCGTAAGGTCTGTGCGTTACTAATATGACCTGTATCGAAGCATTCCATTTCGGGTATTGTTCCAGCTTCATTCATTAAGTTGACGACATATTGCATTGTGCCAAAGGAGTTTTCGAAAACCCCCTCCATATAGAATTTCTTCTGACGTTTTGAATAGATGGCATAATTCATAGATCCCATATTGAAGGCGGCGGTATCTGGTTTTGTAACTGGAATATGTGCCATCCGTTCTTCTTTAGAAAGCCCAATTGCCCCTGTAGAGAAATTTATAATTATCTGTGGACATCTTGCTCTTACCTCTTCATGGATGGATTGGAATACTTCGGTTCTCCAACTTGGCATTCCATCATCTTCCCGAGCATGAATGTGTACAATACTTGCACCAGCATCTTGTGCGCGCTTTGCTTCCTCTGCGATTTCAATAGGTGTGTAAGGTATATGTGGGCAGTGGTTTCTATTTGTAGCTGCTCCTGTAAGGGCGGCGGATAGGATTAGTTTTTTCATGGCTTTTTTGTTTAGCGGTTAACAGTTTAACAGACGACTGTTATGACGTATAGTTTATAATGTTTTCCTTAATGCCGAAATACTTATAATTAGTTTTTCGATTTCGTCGTACTGTTTTTTTAAATTCT
>JBLIDB010000165.1:0-11193 GCA_047634015.1 Saprospiraceae bacterium | reverse complement strand
CAAAGACCAGGAAGAATAGACATTCCTTCTGTAGAAATCACTTCTGCTCCTTGAGGAATCGCAGTGTTTCCCTGATGTCCTACTTTAATGATTTTCTCTCCTTCTATAATGATGACACTATTCTGAATCGGTACTCCACCAAACCCATCTATGAGTGTTCCTCCGACTAGTACTTTGGTTTGAGAATGAAGAGAGATAGTGCAAAGACTTATTAGAATAGCAAGTATATATTTCATAGTTATAGGTGGAACATTCTCGAAATTATTGAATCAATAAAGGTTGTAAAAATTGTTTCTATATTTAGCTATTACTACAACCCTTGTGTTATCCGTTGCACCAACTTGAATTCACTAAAGAATACCTTAGCTAAGACTCGGAGCACTGTATAGAGTGGAATCGCAATTACCATCCCTAAGATGCCTCCCAACTTCGCACCGATAAGGATTATTAGGAATATCTCGAGTGGATGAGCCTTTACACTTTTAGAAAATATATTAGGCTGGAGTATAAAATTATCCAACAACTGCATGAAGGCAAATACCAATACGATAAGTCCCATCTGAGGTAGTAATTCATTATAGAAATCGGCATCTAAGTGCGACGAAACGGTAATAATAATGCCAAAAGACCCTCCCAATATCGGACCCAAATAGGGAATCACATTCATAAGGGCCGCAAAGAAACCAATCAATAAGGCATATTCGAATCCTAGTATCTTTAAAACTGAACTCACGACAATCGTAATTACTATAATTTGTAATAGCACACCAGAAAAATAGCGTCGTAGCATCAATGCAGACTCATCTATGGCATGGGTCCATTGAGTTTCAGTGTCATTAGGGACTATGGATTCTAACATCTTTGTAAACAAGCCCTGCTCTTTCAAAAAGAAGAAAGCTATAAAGAATACGGACATTATAGTAACCATAATATTCCCTAAGGCTCCAACTAAGGAACTGAACACTTTGGGTATCTGAGAGGGATTAAAGAATGTCAGAAGATTAAGTCGAACGCGCTCAAAGAAACTGCCTTGATTGACCTGATCTTGTTCTGGCTTCTCATTAAAATTAATATCCTGCTGGGGGATATTTACAATTATATTAATTCCTGTTCTAGAAGAATCGTCTCTATGCAGAATCGAATCGAGAGATATAATTTCTACATGTGAAAGAGGATGTGCCTTTTCAGTATCCACTGCTGCGACTTCTTCGATCTGATTTTCTTCTAATATCCCTCTTTTAATGAGCCATTCATTCCAGTCATTAATCGGCTCTTCGAAACTATTGATCACCTTGGCATAGTCTACTCGGGCTAAGTTTCTGGCCTGCTGGACGATGGGAGGAATGAATAAATAAATGATCGCAAGAAAGGTAAGAGAAAAAGTCATAATGGTCGCTACAGCAGCTCCACTTGCACCTATCCAACGGCGCAGAAAATTATTGATGGGCGCACCCACCATGGATATCGTCCACGCAAGAACAATATATGTGACTATATCGGAAAAGTAATATATAAGAAGACCAATCAAAATTATTGGAATGATCGTAACTGCGTATCGTTGGTAGCTTTTTAAGGGCATGGGCTGAATTTACGAGTAGAATTTTAAAGGGCATTATTTTTCCGTTAGGAAATCAATATTCCTTTTGAGTCCCGGATATTTCGTGCGCTTAACAGCAGACTTTTTGAATATTTTTTTGAACACTTCTTCAGTCACCTCTTTCCAGTCTTTTTGCTTCATTTCTAAGAGATCTTCATGTGGTTCGAATCTTGGTTCTTGATGTCTTGCCGAGAATCGATTCCATGGACATACATCTTGACATATATCACATCCAAACATCCATCCTTCCATCTGATGCTTAAATTCTTTTGGTATCTCATCTCGCAATTCGATAGTGAGGTAGGAGATACACTTTGAAGCATCAAGGACATAGCCAGAGGAAGAAATTGCGTCAGTAGGACACGCATCAATGCACCTGGTACAAGATCCACAATGATCCGAAACAGGACTGTCTGGTTCGAGCTCAAGGTCTATGATCAGTTCCGCTAAAAAGAAGTAAGAACCCTTCTTTTTAGAAAGTAGAAGCGTATGCTTACCGATCCATCCTAATCCTGATCGTCGCGCCCAGTCTCTTTCCAGAACGGGAGCTGAGTCAACAAAACATCTTCCTTCTACAGCTCCAATCTTTTCTCTGATTTCGCCAATTAGAAGGAACAATTTGTCTTTTACGACTTTGTGATAGTCTTCACCATATGCATACATGGACAGTTTGGGAGATTCAGTGTCTGATTGTTTATCAGGATTGTAATAATTGTACGCCAGAGAAATAACGGTCTTGGCTCCAGGGACTAATTGGGTCGGATCTACGCGCTTATCAAAGTGGTTAGCCATATATGACATCTCACCATGATAATTCTGATTTAGCCAATTCTCCAATCTCCGAGCTTCGGGCTCCATGAATGCTGCTTTGGAAAATCCGATGGAGAGGAATCCTAATTCCATAGCCCTATCCTTTATATGTCGCTTCGGATCTATCTTATTTAGTTCAGTAGGCATTTCAGATTGTAAGGGATACAGACTTTAAACTGATTTGGGAAACCAAACCTACTTTAAGTGCAGCATATACTGACCAGAATATTGGAATTTGTCTCTTGCTGTCGCAGAAGCTTTAGCGAAGGCGCCAAACACTTTGCGTCAGGTATCGTATTTTAGCTATGATCATAGTTGTGTGTATTACCCCAATATTTGCAACTTTGCATACTGAAGCATAATACGCTTTTCGGGATTTTCAGGAACTTCATCGAAGTAAATACTCGCCACATTTCGCTCGTCAATCGAGCGTACAACTCCCACGCCAAATTTCGCATGGAGTACTTTCATGCCTTCTTTGATTTCACTTGGATCATTAGGGGCAAAAGTGGACATATCCACTTTAGGCATGGACTTAGCCGTTGCCAATGTCTTAAAGTTTCCTAAGATCCGAGGTTCGCCAAAAGTTGCTTTTGGTTTAATAGGAACTATAGAATCAACGCATTCTGGAGGTATTTCTTCTAAGAACCTACTTGGGTCATTAAAGCGCATTTGCCCATATTGATATCTGCTGTTAGCATAAGTCAATGTGAGAAACTCTTCCGCTCGCGTTATGGCGACATAGAATAGTCGGCGCTCTTCATCAAGTTGATTAGGATCAGCAATAGACATAAAGGAAGGGAACAGATTCTCCTCAAGACCTACTACAAAGATTGACTTGAACTCCAGGCCTTTAGCGGCGTGTACAGACATGAGTGTAACGACGTCTGTATTATCCTTGTCTTGATCCGCATCAGTAATAAGTGCGATATTCTGTAAGTATCGAGCAAGGGATTTGTCGATTATGGTCTCTCCCGGTTCCAGCACGTCGTCTTCTACAAATTCTTGAATACCATCGAGTATGGCATTGACATTTTCAAGACGCGCTTGCCCTTCGATACTGGAATCTGACTTTAGTAAGTCTATAAGACCAGATTTTTTGGCGATGTACATAGATACCTCATAGGCATTACCTGATTCAGCCTTCATACGGAAGTTGGCTATCAGTTTCATGAAGTCTACAATCACTGACTTGGCTCGAGCGCTCATTTCTACTGCAGGAATGGACTCAAATATGCTCACCTCGTTATCCTCAGCAAATGCAATTAAATTATCCAAACTCGTCTTTCCAAATCCCCGTTTAGGATAGTTGATGACGCGTTTGAAGGCTTCATTGTCTTTAGGATTAACAGTGAGCCGCATATAAGCCAACAAGTCTTTAATCTCCTTCCGCTGATAAAAACTGAGACCTCCATATATGCGATATGCGATATTATATCTACGTAAGTATTCTTCAAAAACCCTTGACTGGGCATTGGTCCTATAGAGGATTGCGATTTCGGTATTCTCGAGGCCATGGCGGTTCTTCTGCTCGATAATACTATCAGCGACGCGTTTTCCCTCTTCTGTGTCCGTGATGGTTTTTATGATCTTGATTTTCGTATCACTTGTACGGTCGGTCCATATTTCTTTTTTAATCTGCCGCTGATTGTAACTTATCACGCCATTTGCAGCAGCGACGATATGTTCTGTAGATCTATAATTTCTTTCTAATTTGAAAGTTTGCGATTTCGGGAAATCATGTTCGAATTGTAAAATATTTTCAATTGTGGCTCCCCGAAATGAATAAATACTCTGTGCATCATCTCCTACGATACAGATATTTTGTTGACTTCCTTCGTAGGTTGCGAGTAGTTTCATTATTTCATACTGTAGGAAGTTGGTATCTTGAAACTCATCTACGAGTAAGTATTTAAAGTGGCTTTGATATTTGTCTCTGACATTTTCAGGGTTCTGATATAACAACTTATACATCATCAACAGTAAGTCGTCAAAGTCCATCGCTCCAGAACGAAAGCATTTCTTAACATATCGATCATAGATGACATAAAACATAGGGATGCGATTCATGCGATCATATGTCATCATCTCATCGTTGACTGCGTAACTCTTCGGAGTGATAAGATTACTCTTAGCTGTCGAGATACGAGATTTAATCATATTAGGATTATAAACCTTCTTATCTAGACTAAGCTGATTGATGACCTCTTTTACTACACTTTTGGTATCATCACTATCGTAAATAGTAAAATCGTTTGGAAAGCCCAGATGGTGCGCTTCAGATCTCAGTATTCGCGCGAATAATGAGTGAAATGTACCAGCCCAAACTTTTTGTGCTTTCGGACCTACTACGTTTTCTATCCGCTCTTTCATTTCGCGAGCAGCCTTATTCGTAAATGTCAAAGAGAGAATCTGCCAGGGAGGAACGCCAACATTGATAAGGTGCGCGATACGGTATGTTAATACACGTGTCTTTCCCGAGCCAGGTCCTGCGATAACAATCACAGGCCCTTCAGTAGTAGTTACTGCGCTTCTTTGTACCTCATTGAGTTCATCTAAGTAACTATAGCTTATTTCTTGATTCATTCTTGATTCATCTGACTTATAAACGTTCCGCAAAATATCATATTAAAAAAGACTTCCATATAACTTATAGTCTTAATATTGATCTTATGCGGATTGCGTTCATACTTTGTCTTATAACAGCATCTTCGATGGGAAGTTTGCTGAGTGCTGAGATCAGGTGTGAAGAAACGGACCTCCTCCGTAGAGCCTATCGAAATATCTTGGAATTACACTTAGATAGTGCGCAATACTATACGCAGAAGAGTAGATCTCTGGATCCCGATAATATTCTAGTAGAACTTCTGGAGTCTTATGACGACTTTTTGAGAGGATTTATAAATGAAGATGAAGTTTCGCTTGAACGATTTCGGAGATCGAAATCCAATCGCCTCGATAGGCTGGAGAAGATAAAATTGGACTCTCCATATATTGATTTTATGCGTGCTGAGATAAATCTGCAATGGGCTCTTGTCCGATCTAAGCACAAGGAATACATAAGAGCAGGTTGGGATATAAACAGGGCTTATAAGTTGCTAATTAGATGTAAGAAGGAGTATCCAGACTTTATGTTGGCGGATAAGAGTCTTTCGGTAATTCATTCTTTAGTTGGCTCTATTCAAGGTTTCAGGCGCGGCTTAATGAGGATTTTTACAGCACTGGATGGTTCTATTGAAGATGGCCTTGAAGAGATTAACCGTGCTGATGTAAGATCATTAGAAGAGGAATCTATTTGGAGAGCAGAAATACTCATAATTAAATCTTTGCTACAACGACATATAGACCGTGATCCTGCGGAAGGACTCAATACCTTAAAACAATTAGGGCCGATTTGTGATACGAGTCCACTGGTAAGGTTTCTTATGGGTGCATGTACCCAAGATATAGGAGATAATGATGCGGCTATTGAATACTGGTCTTGGGAAACGACTGCTGGGCAGCTTCCATTTTACTATATGGACTTTGTTAAAGGAATAGGTTTGTTGAATAAACTTGATAATTCTGCGAAGAAGTACTTGCTTAGATATATTCATCATCACCCTGGAGAACAGTATCAAAAGGAAGCCAGACAAAAAATGGCGTGGTATGAATTGATTATTAATGATGATATACCGAAGTATAAGAATTGGATGTTGGCTTGTCTAAAGGAAGGCATTACTGATTTTGGAGAAGACCAGCAGGCATATCAAGAGGCAAAATCTGGTATCATTCCTAATATCAGCCTGCTAAGGGCACGCTTGCTTTATGATGGAGGCCAATTCCATAGAGCAATGGATCAACTTTCTGAGAATCCAAACTTTAAAAATGAAGATATACTTGAATACCACTATCGTATGGCAAGAATTCTTCATGCTCAAGATCAAAAGCGTTCCGCTATCTTAGAATATATTAAAGTCATAAGCGAAGGAGATGAAGACCAACGATATTATGCCTGTAATGCGGCGTTACAAGTAGGCCTAATAATGACTGAGTTGCAACGTCCTTCTCAGGCCAAACACTATTTCGAAGTTTGTATCTCTATGCATCCAGAGGAGTATCAAGAGGCACTACATCAGAAGGCCAGATTGGGACTTCAAAGGCTTCATTTGGAGAGATAATCACAAAAAATTTAGCCTTCTTATAATTTTTGGCCCTTTACGATATACTAATAAGCTGATGAATGAGATCAATACATTTATTGTATTGATCGGATTCATAATGGATAATTCTTATAGAAATGGATCAGAAAAGAGAAACGACTTTTATCAACTTGATACAAGAACATGCTGGTATCATATTCAAAGTCATACATCTCTATATTGACGATGAAGAGGATCAGAAAGATGTTCATCAGGAGATATTGATTCAAGCATGGAAGTCTTATGGGAACTTTAAAGGGAAATCTAAGTTCTCAACATGGCTTACAAAGTGTCGCTGAATACTGTCTTGAACTGGCAAAAAAAGGAGAATAGGAGAGACGAGGTGAGAAAAGAAATCGTCGCAGGATCCATAATTGAAATTAGTGAGAATAACATCCGAGATGAGCTATATCTCTTGATAAAAGCACTTAGTGAGATAGACCGAATGATAATGACGCTCGATCTCGATGGTTATCAGAATATAGAGATTGCCGAGATTACAGGTATGAAAGTCAACAATATAAATGTCAAACTATACCGATTAAAAAATCAAATTATAGAACAGCTTAAAATTCGTAAAGATGGATCTCTATAAAGAATGGCAAAAAATACAAGAAGAAAAATTCAATTCAATATCAATAAATAAAGACAAAATAATGCATGCAATCTATCAAGATTCGAATTCAACAATAAGCCAATTGCGAACACGACTAAAGTATAAGCGTAACTGGATAATCCTTTTTATCGCTTTCGGCTTTATTTGGGCAGTATATAGTATAAAGAATACCGATATGCTAATTATTATTGGAGTTCTCATTGCTTTATATTTCATAGGATTTGTAGGCATTTCTTATTTCGTACGATCAATGAACAAAGAGATAAACTATTCCGAAGAGACACTCTCATTAATGAAGATCAATTTGTCTCTGATCAACAACTCTCTGAAGTTTGAAAATCTATGGGGATTAGTAGCTTTCCCTATGGCTTTAATAGCAGGAGTTACGGTACCCTATATCTCTAAAGGGGCGTCCATAATTTCACTCAGCTCCAATACAACATTGCTCCTGACCGTGCCAGGATTAATATGTGTAGTGGTGCCGATAATGTTTCTCTTGACCCATAAGATGAATAAGATCGGATATGGTACCCTTATAAATCAACTTCAGAAGAATATTCATCAGATGGAGCTTCTGGAAGAGTAAATTAGTTGAATTCAAGAAGAAGAAATAGTGAGCAAAAGGTAACTTGCTATTTATTTTCGCTATTTGCAGTAATATGTTTACTCTAAGTATGATTTTGTGTAAGATTGCGCTTATTACATAAAAAGTGAAATGAATATTAAATCAAATCCATTACTTAATCGATTTAGCACACCTTTTGAGGTTCCTCCATTCAATCATATTCAGGAAGAGCATTTTGCTCCAGCGATCATAGAAGGGATAAGAATTAGTAAGGATCAGATTGACGCTATTGCTAACGACATTGCCCATCCAACATTCGAAAATACGATTGTAGCCCTTGAAGAGGCGGGGACTGTGCTCTCACAGATAACAAGTATATTTTTTAATCTTAATTCGGCAGAGACAAGTGAAGGAATACAGAAAATAGCTCAAGAGGTATCACCACTTTTGACTCAGTACAGCAATGATATTTTGCTTAATGAAAAGTTATTCCAACGCGTTAAGAAGGTTTGGGAAAGTAAGCGTACAGAGCGTCTTTCGAAAGAGGACATTCGTCTCTTAGATAAAACATACAAGAGCTTCAAAAGAAATGGTGCCCTTCTTTCAAATCAAGACAAAGAGCAACTACGCGAGATTGATAAAAATCTATCAGTTCTATCCTTGACTTTTGGTGAGCACCTTTTGGCTGAAACCAAAAAATTCGAACTCATAGTAGATGATGAGAAAGCGCTATTGGGCCTTCCGGAGTACGTCAAAGAAGCGGCGCTCAGTTTAGCAAAAGAACGAGGATATAAAAGCAAATGGGTATTTACCCTTGATGCCCCAAGTTACATCCCATTTGTAACTTATTGCGATGATAGAGGACTTCGAAAGGAAATAAATAGAGCCTGCAACGTACGTTGTTTTCAAGGCGATCAATATGATAATAGAGAGATTGTAAAGCAAGTTGTCAATCACAGGTTAGAACGGGCAAATCTTTTGGGGTATGATTCTTATGCACATTTTATTCTAGAAGAACGAATGGCAGAAACGCCAGAGGATGTAAATGTTTTTTTAGAACGATTATTAGAACATAGTCTGAGTGCCGGCGAGAAAGACATATCAGATGTAGAAGCATTTGCAAAGGAGGCAGATGGCATAGATGAATTACAAAAATGGGATTATAATTACTATGCTGAAAAGTTAAAAAAAGAATGCTTTGATATTGATGATGAAATTCTAAAGCCCTATTTTAAACTAGAGAATGTAATACAAGGAGCGTTCGAAGTTGCAGAAAGACTATTTGGTTTAAAGTTTATAATTAGACAAGACCTTCCTGTATACCATGAAGATGTCACAGTATATGAAGTATTGGATAGAGATGGATCATTGATTTCTATATTTTATGCCGATTTTTTTCCTCGTGCGGGCAAAAGAAATGGTGCTTGGATGACTTCTTATCGAGGTCAAAAGATTTTAGAAGGTAATAATGTAAGACCAATTGTATCTATAGTTTGCAACTTTCCTAAGTCTACAGATTCATTACCTTCTTTATTAAATTTCAATGATGTGCTGACTTTATTTCATGAGTTTGGTCATGGTCTGCATGGGATGTTGGCCAACACTAAATATGAAAGCTTAAGCGGCACTAATGTTTATTGGGATTTTGTAGAATTGCCTTCTCAAGTAATGGAGAACTGGTGTAGTGAGAAAGAATGTCTTGATATGTTTGCGCGTCATTATGAGACAGGAGAGTTGATTCCAGAAACTTACATCCAACGGATAAAAGAAAGCGCTTCGTTTCAGGAAGGTTATAAGACTGTAAGACAGGTAGGTTTTGCACTATTGGATATGGCGTGGCATGGTACTAAAGAGCACATTACTGAGGAAGTAAGGGCTTTTGAAAGGAAGGTTTTCGATGTGCTTCGTTTGATGCCAGAGATAGAGGAAGGAAGCATGTCAACTTCTTTTGCCCATATTTTCCAGGGAGGATATTCTGCAGCCTATTATAGTTATAAATGGGCTGAGGTCTTAGATGCAGATGCCTTTGAATTATTCAAAGAGAAAGGAATTTTTGACAAGGAAACCGCTCTGAAATTTAGAGCATTACTTGCAGCTGGAGGAACAGTCCATCCTATGGAACTATATAAATCTTTTAGAGGACGACAACCGAATATTTCTGCATTATTAAAACGTGCAGGATTACAGACAGTTAATTAGATACTACTTAGAATTTATATTCAATTGCTGCTTTGTTCTTTTTCATTTTTCATATTCCTTCTTAGTGTTGGCAGATGCTTTCTGAATAATAGAAGGAGGAAAGTCAGTATTATAAAAGGCCAGATACTTATCAAAAAGATTAAAATAGAGACTATAAGTCCGGCACCATTGCTGAATGCATTAATGATTCTGGCCAAAGTTATAAGGTGTCTTTGAGATAATGCGTTCATGGCGCTGAGTAATTGTAAGTTTAAGGGTACTATGGCTACCATTATCATCGAGATAGGCTAATCTCCCTTTAGTCACATCGATTTCTTCAGAAAGCCGTCTTATCCTTTCTTGTACTTCTAATAAATCTTTTACCGAGCCAGTTTTTTTGAGTAACTCTCGATACTGCTTGAGGTATCGTTCTTTGTTTTCAAGGGCGACTTTTATGTCGAAGTGCCCGTGACATTTTCTGATGAGATGTCTTTAGAGACTATCTTGGCTTCGCTGTTCTGGAGGGCAGTTAAAAAAGAACTGAATGTACTTGTTGGAATTCTAATCGACAAAGAATCGACCGATTCATAATCACTTTCTGAATAGGATTCATTCTTATAGTAGCTATCATGAGTAGTTACAATCTGATCTATGAGCGACTTTCCTTTGTGGACATCTTTTACTTGTACTTCTATATAACCTCGTTTGATGATCCTGTCCTGGCGTTTTACTTTTTTGGAAGACGCAATTTTTTTGATGAAGGGGCTATGTGCTCCAGTGTTTGAATTTCGTCTATATATTCTTCTTCGATTTCCAATATTGGAGGTGGAGCAGGAATATATCCATCTATTGCAGTGGATGCTATACTTTCATCTGGATACTCCGATGATTCGCAACTAAGGACGAGCGTTAAGAGAAGAAACAATACTACATGATGCTTACTCATGATCTGTGTTTTCTATCTAGATGCAATTAGTCGGCAGGTTGCGTATCGAAAGAGGATATTTTCTGTTAATTGATGTGTACCCACGAAGTGGGACGGTTTTGTTAATTTGTTAGTATAACATATTAGTCATTATCATCATATTTTGCTTCTTTTATAGCTAACATTTTTTTGTTGAAAACTATGCCGCCTTAGCATAGATAGTCATTGGTGTTTGATTTTCCAAATTTCGCTGTCGTAATTCTTCATTATAATATTTAATGTATCCACTTATCCCATTATATAATTGTAGCGTATCGTTGG
>JBLIDB010000164.1:0-11197 GCA_047634015.1 Saprospiraceae bacterium | reverse complement strand
GCCAATGGTATCTCATCTCGCCAACCTTATGGGTCAATATGACTCTAATTGTTGGTAAAAACTTTAAATTTGCAGCTTATTTACTTCTTTTGCACTTGTGGTACATACTGAATGCTTCTACTACAAAATATTATAAAAATGAAATCCAGTACTTTTCAATTTTATAAATTTAGTCCCATGTCAATTTTGACTACTTTCTGGAGTGGACTCATTCTTCAACTTTTACAAGCCCGCCCTCTTCGAGGTTCCCTCATTTCGAGCCCTTTGGGCTCGACCAGTCGAGATCATTCGTTCATCCATAGCTACGACTATGAAGAGAAAAAAGGGCTTCGCTTTGGCCATCAAGCAGTTACCACCTGCAGGCAGGTCCTCGTCAAGCAGTCCAATTCTTTATTCACTTCTTGATGCTTTCAATTTCTCCAGTACTTGTTCCTCTAAGCGCTCTAATATGATCCGAGCTTCTTTAAGATTTTTGACACTCGGCTTCTTCATAATTAGAAAACTCCTTCCTTGTTTCAAACTCAAGCCCATCAAAGCTCCTGCTGTGGAGATAAAGTCTAACAATGCCTGAAACATCTTCGTCTCATAAAATGAAGACTGCGGATTGGCAATAAAGAAACAACTCAGTCCATTATTCTTCAGTAACACTCTCTCAAATCCTAATCGTTTTGACACCCATCGCAATCGCAATCCATTGAATAGTTCATCAACTTGAATTGGTATTCCTCCAAATCTATCTTTCAGTGAATTTCGAAATGCGATCAATCCATCTTCATCTTCTATTTGATCGATCTCTTTGTAGAGGTTCATCCGCTCCTGAACACTATTGATATAGGCGTCGGGAATCAACATCTCGATATCAGTATCGATTTCTACATCCCTTACATAGGAATGATTCTTTTCGAGTTCATCTCTAAATTCTTCTTTGAAATCATGCTCCTTGAGTTCTAATACAGCTTCTTCCAGAATGCGCTGGTAGGTCTCATAACCGATATCTGCAATAAATCCGCTTTGCTCTGCACCAAGCAGATTTCCCGCTCCTCGGATATCCAAATCTTTCATGGCAATATGAAAACCACTTCCCAAATCAGAAAACTCTTCTAATGTCTTTAGACGCTTCCGCGCTTCGGTAGTCAGTACGGATAATGGAGGCGCAAATAAATAACAGAAAGCCTTCTTATTAGAACGGCCGACACGACCTCTCAACTGATGCAAATCACTCAATCCAAAGTGATGTGCATTATTTATAATAATAGTATTGGCATTCGAAATATCCAGACCAGTTTCTATAATATTGGTACATACAAGAACATCATACTTATGGTTTATGAAATCTACAAGCGTCTTCTCCAGTTGTTTTGGTTCCATCTGACCATGAGCCATCGCGATTTCTACATCTGGACATAGTCGCTTCACCAATGCAGTAATATCTGGCAAGGACTTCACTCTATTATGGACAAAGAAGACCTGGCCTCCACGATGAATCTCATAGTATATAGATTCCTTGATTATTTCATCATTGAATACTCGACGCTCAGTATGGATCGGTTGACGATTGGGTGGAGCGGTCTTTATAATAGAGAGGTCACGCGCATTCATAAGTGAGAATTGCAATGTCCTCGGGATCGGTGTTGCTGTTAGTGTCAATGTATCGACATTGACTTTTAGGCTTCTCAATTTTTCCTTAGCCACCACACCAAATTTCTGCTCCTCATCGATAATTAGAAGACCGAGATCTTTGAATTTTACCTTTTTATTGAGCAATGCGTGCGTACCTATAAGAATATCCAGTTTGCCTTCAGCAGCTCTTTCAAAAGTCTTATTTTTCTCTGCAGTAGATTTAAATCGATTGACATAATCTACAGTCACTGGAAAGTCTTTAAGCCGTTCTCCAAATGTCTTATTATGTTGTAAGGCAAGTATGGTCGTCGGCACAAGAATTGCCACCTGCTTCCCATTGACAACTGCCTTAAATGCAGCACGAATAGCAATTTCCGTTTTCCCAAATCCTACATCTCCGCATATAAGGCGATCCATAGGATAGGTTTGCTCCATATCTTCCTTGACAGCAATAGTAGAAGACAATTGATCTGGAGTATCCTCATATATAAATGACGCCTCCAGCTCATTTTGCAAATATCCATCTGGAGCACATGCGAATCCTTCAGCTGCCTTCCTTTTAGCGTAAAGCTTAATAAGGTCTTTGGCTATATCCTTTACTTTTTTCTTTGTTTTATTCTTTAGCGCTTTCCAAGTATCTCCACCGATTTTGTCGAGTTTAGGAGGGGTTCCATCCTTACCCACATATTTGGTTATTTTATGTAGCGAGTTAATGCTTACATAAAGGATATCATTCTGACGATAAAATAGTCGTACGGATTCTTGAATATGACCATTGATATTGATTTTCTCAAGACCTGAGTACTTCCCTATACCATGATCAATATGAACGACATAATCTCCAGGAACTAACTCTCTGATCATCTTCAGATTCAACGCTTGATCACGTGTGAATCCCTGTCTTACCTTATAACGGTGGAAACGTTGGAAGACCTCATGATCAGTATAGCATGCTACTTTTCGATTTTCATCTTTAAATCCTTTGTGTATTGCCTTGGTAATAGCATTGAACTTAACCTTCACTTCGAGATCTTCAAATATGCTATAGAATCGCTCTATCTGCTTACTACTATCCGTGAATATGTAATTCTCTATCCCCGCAGCTTCATTGGCTTGCAGATCTTCGATTAATAATTCGAAACTCCTATTGAAATTAGGTTGTGGCTTTCCGCCAAAGTCTATTGTCTTATCATACTGACCAACGGATTCTGATCTTGTTAAAAACACAATAGACCGTTGATCGATATGATTCAAGACTTCCTGTGGGTAGATGAATGCGCGATCTTTGAATATCTCCCGTAACTCACTACGCTCCAGAATCTCAACATCTTCTGCAAATTTCTCCGCCTTATCAAAACAAGCTTGCAAGCGATCCAGCATATGATCCGTGTCCCTAATCCATACCAAAGTATCCTCTGGAAAAACTTCAAATAATGGTACTTTATCATCGCTTGAAAACTGCCCTGTTATATTCGGTATTATAGCAACTTTCGAGATCGTTCGTATGGATAGTTGGGTTCCAGGATTGAACATCCTTATACTCTCTATCTCATCATCGAAAAGCTCAATCCGATACGGATATTCATTTCCATAAGAGAATATATCTACAATTCCCCCTCTTATGGCGAATTGTCCTGGCTCATATACGAAGTCTACCCTGTCAAAACCATACTCTACAAGCACTTCTGTAATCGTCTCGAAATCCAGCGACTCCCCGACCTCTATATCAATTCGCTTATCTCGGATGAGCTGAGGATCTACAACCTTTTCAAAGATGGCTTCAGGATATGTAATGACGATTTCTCCTCCTTTGGCATTGAGGCTAAGTCTGTTAATCGCCTCTGTACGCTGAAGAACATTGTGCGCATCTATCTGATCATATTGTAATGGGCGCTTAAACGAATCTGGGAAAAGCGAGATCGGTCTTTCTGTATTAAGATTATCGAGAGCATTTTGGAGATATGCGGCATCTTCTTTGTCAAGTGCGATAAAGACATGATTCTGTATACCGAGTTGTTGAAGTCCCAATAGGGCAAAGCATTCCTGCGCCCCTACTAATCCAGTAGCTACTATGCGACTTGCTTGCTCCGAATTGGCAATAAAGTCACTCATTTCTCGAAGTCGAGTATCTCCTCCATAGGCCTCTATAAGGCGCTGCAAATTATCCACGAGTGCAAATATACTTTTAACCCTAATTATGCATAAAGCTATATGGACCAACAATTGTTCAAATCGATAAATTTTGGATATCAAAAGAGGTCAGTGTGCCTACGATACAGAAAAGAGGTCAAGAGAATTTTTCCATAAAGTTGCTTTTTACAATAGTGTGAGAAGTTTTTATCGTAAGAATGCGACTTAAGCGACCGGTCTCTGACCGCTTCGCGATATTGGACTATTCCGCAAATAGATCTGGGAGCCTGCTTACCGAAAAGAGCTCAGGAGACCTGTTTCTAATTTAAATGTTTTCTGCCTTAGGGTTCGGGATTTTTCTCATGAAATTGCTTTTTCAAAAGCTCGAGAACTTTTTATCATAAGAATGCGACTTGAGCGACCGGTCTCTGACCGTTTCGCCATATTAGACTCAACAATAGTGATCGGATATTCTGTTTCCTTCATCGAATAATGAGCTCTATTACAAATTGATTTTCGTATTATACTCATCAATCAAATCAACAAAATAGTATGGAAACACATGAAATCGATTTTGAGATCTTCGGCGAAGAGATGCAATTTGTAGAAATCGAATTAGATCCTGATGAAACGGTCATCGCCGAACCCGGAGGATTTCTGATGATGGATGAAGATATAGAGATGAAGACCATTTTCGGAGATGGAGGTGGACAAGATAAAGGTCTAATGGGCAAATTATTTGGTGCTGGAAAACGACTTCTGACAGGTGAGAAACTCTTTATGACGGCATTTACACATCGAGGATCTGGTAAAGCCAAAGTATCATTCGCTTCTCCATATCCTGGTAAGATCATTCCTATAGATCTCATGCAATATGGCAATAAAGTCATCTGTCAGAAAGACGCCTTCTTATGTGCTGCAAAGGGGGTTACAGTAGGCATAGAGTTCTCCAAGAAGATGGGCAGAGGTTTCTTCGGTGGTGAAGGGTTTATCATGCAGAAAATAGAAGGAGATGGGATGGCATTCTTACATGCAGGTGGATATATCGTTGAAAAGAATCTTGCTCCGGGAGAACATTTAAGAGTAGATACAGGTTGCCTCGTTGGCTTCACTGAAGAAGTAGATTACGATATAGAATTTGTTGGCGGGATCAAGAATAGCATCTTCGGTGGTGAAGGCTTGTTCTTCGCCAGTCTTATAGGACCAGGAAAAGTATGGATCCAGACCCTACCCATAAGCAGATTAGCAGATCGAATCCTTAGGAATGCCAAGGGTTATGGTGGAGGAGGAAAAGGAGAAGGAAGTGTATTAGGAGGACTCGGCAACCTATTGGATGGAGACGGTTTTATTTAGAACCGCTCCTAACTTCCGAATTTCTCTAGTCTGTATTGAGCATTAATCACCTCATTACGACGAGCAACAGAAGGCTTTGTAAATTGCTTGCGCTTACGTAATTCCTTAACGACACCTACATCTCTGTGCTTACGCTTGTATCTCTTAAGTGCTCGATCAATTGACTCTTCTTCTTTTACATTGATAATTATCATTGGCATTCTTTATTTTGACCTTAAATTCCCAGCAAGAACGGCCTTGCTTTTTTTCGGAACGCAAATGTACGCGAACTTCTGATAATGAATCAAGTAGAAACCAAAAAAGTATCCTCATAAGTCCATAATTATGAAGAAAAGGAAGAAATGAGCGCTATGGTATTTAATTCCTACTGTCTAATCTGACCTTGGCCGTATATGTACCACTTATTTGTGACTAACTGATCCAGACCTAATGGACCTCTATGGTGTAATTTATCAGTGCTGATTGCCAACTCGGCACCAACACCAAGCTGTCCTCCATCTGTAAATCGGGTAGAAGCATTGTGATAAACCGCTGCACCGTCTACTTGCTCCATAAACTCTTCCACATCCTTGATATTCTCGGACATAATCGTCGCAGAATGTCCTCCAGAATAAGTATTTATTCTTTCTATCGAAGACGATATATTAGATTCAAGACCGATACAAATCTTCATGGCAAGAAACTCCTCTCCCCACACCGCTTCGCTCTCCATTATTTGAACATCTGGGAGATACCCCTTGAGAGATTCATGAATAACCACTTCTACTCCAGCATCTTTAAAAACTTGATACAATTCCATTATCCTATCAGATAGATCGGGTAACTCTTCATGAATCAACACTTTATCCAATGCATTACAAGCAGAGATTTTTTGAATTTTGGAAGAAAGAATAATTCGTTTCGTTTGCTCCCAGTCACAACTTTTATCAGCGTAAAGAAAATTATTCCCTCGGCCACTGATAAGCACCGCACACTTCGCATGCTTTTTTACAAATGCGATTAGACCTTCTCCGCCGCGTGGCACTATAAGGTCTACAGGAACAGGCGGATTACTTAGAAACTCCTGAGTTTCTATCCTATTTGTCTTTATTAATGTAATCCAATCTTTGGCCAATCCTTGAGTGGCCAATGCTTGATGCCAGCACTCTACTAACATTTCATTAGATCTGATGGCCTCCTTGCCACCTTTAAGTAAGATTTTATTGCTTGATTTGAATGCTACTACGGCTGCCTCAATAGTCACATCAGGTCGAGATTCATAGATAATCATGATTGTGCCAAAAGGAGCGGTCTTATTGAGGATCTTCATTCCATTTTCATGAAGATGTTCAAATCTCACTTTACCGATAGGATCTTCTTGGCCTTTGACCTCCGTTACGGCTGCAATCATACCATCAATTTTATAATCATCGATTACAAGGCGATCATACATAGCACGATCGGTTGGATCAAATGAATCCAAATCTTGTTTGTTTACGGCAATAATCTCCTCTCGTCTCTTACCGAGTATATCGATCATCTCACATAGGACATTGTTCTTCTGATCAGTATTGAGCACCTTCATAGCTACCTTCTTCTTATTGACTCAACAAAGGTATGACTTGTTGGCTTTAGGAAATCGCGAGCGCAATAAGCATTCCTCCTCTTCGACATCTAATAAATGGAATATCAGGTACCTGCAACTAAATTAATATTCTTTAAAAATTTAAAATTACAATACTTTTAACTATATTATAGATTAATTTAAGTATATTAATTTAGATGTAAAATATTTAGCCAAATTATAAGTACAGCCAAATCCTACCTCCGGTTGGATCAAAAAGATACGTATTAATCACTTTAAAATTTTTGATCATGAAGCACTTTATATTATTTATTATTCTCTTTGGATCTACCATATTGTTTCATCCCTCGGATCTGAATGCTCAAATTGTTGTTCTTCAATATCGTTCTGTACCACAAAATAACATCGCAGATTTTATTTTTCGAGAGACTACTTATTGGTCAGAAGTAGCCAGCAAAGCCATCAGAGAGGGAAAAATGCTGAAATGGGAATTATGGCAACGTAGTGGTGGATACGAAATGCATGGTGATGCCCATAATTTTATTTTTCTTAATGTTTATGAAGACAAATATGATTTAGATGAGCATATCTGGGACATCACTAAGGTGTTTCATAATATACGTGTAACTGATATGGAAACTACATCTCTGGGTAAAACTATACATGAATTAGTACTAGAAAAACACAAGCAAGCAGGATTGGCTCAAGGAAAATATGCAAAGTTCAATTATACTAAAGTTTATGATATGCCAAGCTTTATGAAATTCGAATCTGAAGAATGGTACCCTTTCATTGATAAGGCGATAAGAGAAGGTGATACTTCCTTCATAGGATGGGGACTATATTCGGTAATTACTCCCACTGGATCAGAAATTCCTTTTGATGCTATAACAATAGATCATTTTGATCTCTATAGCGAAGCAGTAATTCCAAGATGGACAGAAGATTTGGTGTATCCAGATACCGAAGCGTCTCTCACAGCTCGAAATCGAGTGTTGACTCAGATATATCAATTAGTGGTTTCAGTCCCGAACTAAAGAAAAGGCAAGTTTAATATTGTTGGATGACCTCAAAGTAGAATTTGGGCCCATTTTATTTTGGCATCTGCGATAACGAAGCGGAAGGGGCCCACTTATCAAACTGTTTCTTCAGAAAATAGCTTGCAACTGCAAACACAACAATATTTACAGGAAAAACCGCATAATAGATCCCATTGACCCCGAACCACAAAGGAAGAAGTAATACCAAGGGTATAAAAATCATCAACTCTCTGGCCACCAACATAATCCCCGCTATACGCGCTCTTCCTATAGATTGAAAAACTGTTATTGCCATCAAGAAAAATGGAAATACAATATATGAGGCCATTTGAACTCTAAAATTAAAAATATCAACGGCGCTAAAAGTTGCATCAGGAAGCATCCAGCCGAGTATGATACCTGGAAATAACAATTGAAAACCCCAGAGGCTCAAGAGTAATATTGTAGAGGCAATGGCAAATTTTTTAAACCCTTCCTTCACCCGATCATAAACCCCAGCACCAAAATTAATACCCGCGATGGGTTGCAAGGCCTGTGAAAATCCAAAAACAGGCATGATCATTAATATTTTAATTCTATAACAAGCTCCCATAAAAGCCAAATGCCAATCATTGCCATAATGCGCAATGGATCTGAATACAAAAATCTGTTGTACAAAAAACATAATCTGCATCATCATCGCCGAAACACCCACACTTAATATAGGCTTCAACATATGCTTCTCTACCTTCCAATACTTGAGATCTACTTCATAACCAGCATGCCCACGCACATAATAGATAACTCCAATCACAGTGAGCAAGGCCATGGCAACAACTGTCGACCAGGCCGCTCCAGCAATTCCCCAACCATAGTAAGCTATGAAGATTGGATTTAAAATAATATTGAGGAGCGTAGCAGCAATTAAAAAGATCATCGCTTGATTCATCTTCCCTTCTGCGCGGATAATATTATTGAGCACTACGCCATATATCCTAAAGAAAGATCCGAGAATCATGACCTCATAGTAGTAGGCTCCCATCTTGAGGATCTCTCCACTTCCCCCCATCATTGCTATTAGTTCCTCTGAGAACATCAACCCGAAGAACATCAAGACTCCTGTAGAAATAAATGTCAAGACAGTTAATGTGCCAAACATCTTCTTCTGCACCTCCTTATCACCGGCGCCAATTGCTATACTTAGTAATGATGAGCCTCCTACTCCTATCATCGCTGCCAAGCCATTAGTAATCATCGTTAAAGGAAATGCCAAAGAGACTGCCGCCAAGGCATCTTGCCCTACATATTGACCTATAAAAAGTGCGTCAACAAAAGTGTTGAGACTATTAATGGACATCGCAATAATCGCTGGCAAAGAGAACTTAGCCATAAGCTTCCATATGCTCTGGGTCAGGATTTCTTGGCGTAATTGATTATCTTCGTTATTATTCACGGCGCAAAGGAATGAAAGAATAAGAGAATAGGATTGACATTAGGTCATAGAGATGCTTATTTACCCTTTCTATAAATAGATTGAGTCCTATTCTAAAACTTCTACTATCTTAAATCTCGCTAAGAACCTATTTCCCGTTTTACTGTTCAAAATCCCAATGTCCGGAAGTTCCAAAAGCTATCTTACTCTTACTCCTATTTTAGGGCTAGTCCTCTATGTGATCATATACACACTCGGAGCAGCTGACTATACAGGTGGGTCTTTCAATTATCCCAATAGCCAAAACTATAGTTTCTCTCACAACTTATTATGTGATTTGATGCTGCCCAATTCTATAAATGGTCAGATAAATGACGGAAGAACTCTTGGGATAATATCACATGTCATACTTAGCGCAACGATGATGGGATTCTTCTACATCCTTTCAAAAATATTTACAATTGAAAATCGGAATACACAACTAACAAGATATTTCGGTATCGCATCAATGTTTGTCTTCTCATTTATGTTCACCGAGCATCATGATGCAGTTGTTCTACTCACTGGGATCATTGGCACAATGGCCCTCATTCCATTTTTCTTAGAACTAAAAACTTATAATGATCGGCCTCTAAAGGTATATTCATTCTTTTGTTTCTTCCTGAGCATAGTTGTCTTTATATCTTTCATATCGAAGATTGGGTACTATTATCTTCCTTTCTTGCAGAAGATAACTTTTGTGATAGATGCCATTTGGGTTGTGTGGATATGCAGGCTTGTCTATAGAAACAAGCAACCATCTCTTGCTGTGTTTTGATGAGTAGGTTAGAAAATATAAACCTATTCGTTACTGGAGTATTAGTAGGGCTGATTTGGATTATCCAACTTTTGCATTATCCTGTTTTTATATTTATAAGTCCAGATCAATTCTTAGCTTTTCACGATTATCACACCTACTATATGGGCTTTATCGCTGCGCCATTGATGGTCATAGAATTGGCATTATCTTTCTACCTCGGGCTACAAAACAGAAAATACATACTACCCTTACTCATTGTAATTTTAATCTGGATATCCACCTTCTTGATTCAGGTTCCTTTACATGAACAATTAGCAAAAGAGATGCAGGTGACAACTATAAATAAACTTATAGATACCAATTGGATAAGAACAATTTTATGGTCCAGTAAAGCTACTCTGTTATTGTATTGGTATCAGAAGCAATGAATAGTTAAGAGCAACTAAAGTCTTGAAATATGGCCGTTTCTCAATAACTGGATATCCTGAGCAAGGTAATCAGTTATAAAATAAGATGTAGGCATTCAATGAAGTGGCAATAATAAGCCAAGTTACATATGGCAATATCAAGAGAGACTTCAATTTTAAAAATGAGGAATAGTGCAACAGCAAGTAGCCTATTAGAATAGCAAGAGACACAATGGTAATCAATCCAATACTTACTTGATGAAAATGGAAAAAGATCGGATTCCATAACATATTTAGCAGCCATTGAATAGTAAACAACAAAATGATCGGCTTCTTATCTTCTGATGCCTCCCAAGCATAGGCCATATAAAAAGCGAAGCAAATCATAATCGTAGTCCAAGCAGCTCCAAAAACCCATCCTGGTGGTGTCCAAGGGGCTTGATTTAGATTAGTATACCATTGTGATGCGACACCATCAGAGGTAAACAAACTACCAAGACCCAGTCCTGCAAAATTTATAATCAGAAATATTATGATTCGTTTAAGCATAATTTCTATTTAATATCTCTTGAATTCAACTAACAAATGCAGCCTACCTACTTTTGGCCATGGCCAAAAGTAGGTAGGCTGCTCGGCGAAAATTTCATTCTATTTTTGATTTGCAAAAATATAAAAAAGAATGAGTCATTTAATGCTGAATCAAAGATACGACATAGAAATTGGCCTTGCGAAGAAGGTAAGTATTTCAAGAATTGGGGGAATTATTGAGAAAGACAAATCTGTTGTTAGTCGTAAGCTTAAAAGGAACGCTGATTTGAGATCTAACACTTACAAAGCAGAATTAGCGCACAAAAAAGCTACTGAACGACACAG
>JBLIDB010000163.1:0-11300 GCA_047634015.1 Saprospiraceae bacterium | reverse complement strand
AATCCAAGAGAATGGCTCACTTATGTTCTTGAAAATGTCAATGATACCAAAATAACAGACATTCATACGCTCTTGCCTAATAATTTTAATCCTCCAAATCTATACATGTAGATGCTCCTACGGATACTACTCGCTGAAATATCCGATTTGGATATATCTCTCCGAGGAGTCACTCTCTAATGCGTCAAATGTGCTTCGAGGAAAACCAATATTGGCATTTTTGTTGTCGTCACGAAAGCCTACAGTCTAATGTAGGTTTAATGATTATGGTGGTGATCTGCGTTTTTAGATTCGAATGAGTAAGGTATAATCTCCTGGGTTTCATATCCATCTTGTCCTTCAGTAATTTTTATATGTGAATTGATTGGCACATTATTAAACAAGGAGGTGATTTGATTTGTATTGGGCCATATGATTTCCAAACGCTCTATTATACTTGCTTGACCAACACCTATTTCGGCTAATAGACTATTGCCACCGAAGCTTGCCCCACTACCAACCTTTTGATATATTTTTCTCATACTACCATTTTCTTCTTGAATGGTAATAATGATTTTTGCTCCTATTGCTGAACGATTACTTGTAGTACCAACTAGCTTTAAGTTAATCCAATTATTTTCATTTCCAATTGGATTTTCGAACAAGAGATTCTGAAAATTATCCCCTTCATAAGCGCCTCCCATTACAGTATATATATCTTGATCACCATCCATGTCTAAATCCCCGAATCCTACAGCATGACCTTTCTGAATACTACCGAATCCTCCAGAAAATGTAACATCTTCAAAAGCATTACCTGCCACATTCCTATACATTCTATTGGGTACAATAGAAAGAAAACTGGGGTCACCGGTAGCGAGATAAAAATCGAGGAAACCATCATTGTCCAAATCACCAAAATTGCACCCCATAGTTGGAGCAGGCTCTAGTAATCCCATGTCATTGCCTACTTCGGTAAAATTGAGATTTCCTTCATTCCGATATAATTTTGGTCGTCGTTCGTCGATACGAGGATCAAAGGGGTTCCAAACATTGGCCATCATCATATTAGAAGGTGACTTTTCGGCGTTAGAATATCCAGAAACAAAAATGTCTTCTAACCCATCATTGTTATAATCAAAAACCCAAGTTGAAAAACTCTCAATTGGCTTTGATGTAATGCTCATAGTATCTCCATATAAGCTAAAAGACAAGCCTTTCTTTGCTCCATCATTGATATATAAAAGATTGGGTCCATGAAAGTTAGAAATATACAAGTCAGGATATCCGTCATTGTTGAAGTCTCCCGTATCTGCACCTTTGAAAAAACCAAGTTGATCTAAATTAGCTTGGCTGGCCACCTCGCGAAATTTCCCATTCTGGTCACTGAGAAAAAGTTCACAAGGGTTTATAGATGTTTCTTTTGATTCATTGGCTATAAAAACGTCTAACCACCCATCAAGGTTAAAGTCAGCCCATATCGCCGTCTGGGTAGGATGCATCGAGTACATACCCGCTTCTTTGGTAACATCAGTGAATGTACCGTCACCATTATTTCTGATTAAGGAGTTAGGGATGTCCCCATAGTTTTCTAACCATGCACCTCGTAATATGATGAAATCTAACCATCCATCATTGTTGAAGTCCGCATGCTTAAGATTAAGCCCACCAGTGACACCGACAAGACCTGAATATTCAGTTTTGTCTATAAATCCACCTTTTGTATCATTCTCAAAATATCTGATCTGATCATTAAAGCCCCAAGAAGAAACCATGAGGTCTAAGTAGTTGTCATTATTAAAGTCATCTAAGCAGACACCTCCAGATAGGCCGTTGATATCAAGACCCAGAGATGATGCGACATCTTCAAATTTGCCAAACTCCTTTTGAGCAAAATATTCTTCGGGAATCAAATATTCCTCAGCAATACTATCTGGATATGTACCGAGTGTCATATGCGCTATATTGAGTAAATATTGGTGCTCATAGTTGAACGGATTTTTCTTTAAACATTTGTTGAGGTAAAAGATGGCTTTTCTACTACTTTCTTTCTTGACATGCTGCCCTTTTGGGCTTATCGGTATAATACATGACTCATTGGTGTGGTTCAGTATGCAATTTTCTTGTTCTGCTTTTCTAAGATAGCATATAGAGAGTTGAGACATGAATTCAGTCATCATAGTTTCTTTTTTTAGGAATGTCTTATCCTCATAAAATGACATAAAACTTTCGAAGACCTTGATAGCTTCTTCAGGGTCACCTGATCGAAGGAGTTCTAATGCATAATCGTAAAGTGCAAGATCTCTTTCAGCTCCAGGTTCCATTTTGTCAATCTTTTCTTTTAGGTTCTTTACTTTGATATGATTAAGAACATAAGGGACTTGAGATGGATCTACCATAGCATATGCATTTTGTACATCTTCGATCATATCCGCAGTTGAAAGATCAATTGGTGCAAGTATTTTATATACTTTATGAGATTGCAAGGAGTTAATTTCACTCGTATTTGTATCACAAGAATATATCAAGAGAGACAATAAAATCATTAAAAGCAAATTCCAATTTATCTTAATTCCCATAGTTGTAAAATATTGATTGTCAAACGACAAATGCGAAACAAAATATGTGTTTCTTGAGTTTGAATTTTGGAGATGCTAATTAACTGAATTATTGGCGAGATGTCATTTTTTTTATCTATTTTCCTACAATGACTAGATTATTTATTAAGTCTTTCTTGCTTATATCATTGATGTTGTGGATAGGATGTCAAGATAGCTCACAGCAGAGTAAAGAGAAAGCTCCTTCAGGAGATCAGCTTTTTACTTTGATACCATCCACTTATTCTAACCTTGATTTTCGAAATCCGATAAAGCAAACTCAAGAGCATAATCATATGATTGATGTCGAGTTTATATCGGGTGGCGGAGTAGCAGTTGGAGATATTAATGGTGATGGGCTGCAAGATGTATTTTGCACAGCAAACCAAGGTCCAGATAAACTGTTCCTAAATAAGGGAAATTTGAAATTTGAGGATATTAGTATTCCCGCAGGTATCTCGTTGGATAGTATGTGGTCGCGTGGCGTAACTTTTGTGGATATAGATCATGATGGCGACCAAGATATATATGTGTGCCGGAGTATCTACTTAGAAGATGAGCGGAGTGCAAATCAACTATATATTAATAATGGAGATTTAACCTTTACTGAAAGTGCGCAGGATTTTGGCTTGGCGGATCATGGATTTTCGGTTCAGGCCTCGTTTGCAGATTTTAATAAGGATGGTTTTGTCGATATGTACCTCGTAAATCAACCACCAAGTATTCCTGGAAGGGGAGGTCAGCTGAGTGTTTCTATGAATAAGAACCTGCTATTTAGCGATAAGCTATATATCAATAATCAGAAAGGAGGATTTGAAGATATGACTAAAGTATATGGAGTGGGTAATTTTGCTTTCGGTCTCGCTGCTTCTGTTGGAGATCTCAATGGGGATGGATGGGATGATATATATGTAACTAATGATTTTGATGTTCCTGATTATATGTACATCAATCAGAAGGATGGGTCTTTTAATGATGTGGTTTTAGAAGCTACTGGACATATTTCTAACTTTAGTATGGGCAGTGATATCGCGGATATTGACAATGATGGTTGGATGGATATCGTCGTTCTGGATATGATGTCTGAAGATCACAAGCGAATTAAAACGCACATGGGTAGTATGAAGCCTGAAGATTTTGATCGTGTCGTTAGATCCGGAGGGCACTATCAATACATGTTTAATACATTACAGCGTAACAATGGTAATGGAACTTTTAGTGAGATAGGGCAACTGAGTGGTGTTGCTAAAACGGATTGGAGTTGGGCGCCATTATTCGTGGATTTTGACAATGATGGTTACAAGGACTTGTTTGTTACGAATGGAGTGAAATATAATAATCGCAATAGTGATCTGACATCCATTTATCAAAGAAAATTGGACAGTATAAAAACGGCTCCACAATCTCAACAAGCAAATGGGAGTGTTGACCTAACGCTCTTTATGGAGTTGGCCCCTCAGGACAAATTGAAAAATTACCTTTATAAAAACAATGGAGACCTGACATTTACAGACGCCAATCATGCCTGGGGAATGGAAGCACTGACACTTTCTAATGGTGCTGCCTATGCGGACTTAGATAATGATGGGGATATAGATGTATTGGTAAATAACATAGATGACGAACTGCATCTTTATAAAAACGGATTAGAGGAAAATCACTACATCAAATTTCAATTAAATGATACAAACGGAAATAGGAGCGTAATTGGCTCAAAAGTTTCACTATATAAGAATGGTCAGTTATGGCAATTCGACCAATTGATAAATTCAAGTGGGTACCAATCCAAGTCAGAGGATGTACTTCATTTTGGAACTGGAGGGTTAGAAATTATCGATAGTGTAATTGTGAATTGGAATGATGGATCGATTTTAAAATTAGAAAGCGTATCTGCTGATAGTTTGTATCAATTAGAAAAAAAAGATTCAAAAAGTGAAAATAAAAGCAATCTAAAAGAGAAATATCAGATGTTTCGTGATGTCACCGCAGCGGCAGGGTTGGCAGATTTGCGACATGCGGAGAATCCATTTGATGACTATGCAAGAGAAGTACTCTTGCCACATAAATTATCTCAGCTAGGGCCATTTACAGCGGTAGGGGATGTGAATGCGGATGGATTAGAAGATTTTGTATTTGGAGGAGCGGGCAGGAAGCCGACACAGTTGTTTGTACAGACAGCCCAAGGAGGATTTAAGAAGTCTGAACAAAGTGCTTTTGAGATGGATTTTGTCCATGAGGATATGGGTATGGAGTTCATTGACTTTGATCAAGATGGAGACTTGGATCTTTATGTAGTGAGCGGAGGCAATGAATATCCTGCCGGAGATACTATGTATGAAGATAGACTATATGTCAATGACGGGAAGGGATCGTTTGTAAGATCTAAGGATGTGCTTCCAGAGAGTAAGAATAGTGGCTTAAGCGTTAAGTCATTTGATGCTGATGGCGATGGTGATTTGGATTTATTTATCGGAGGTAGGTTAGTTCCAGGGCAATATCCGATGCCGGCCAATTCTAGATTATTACAGAATGACAATGGGGTGTTTAGAGATGTTAGCAATGTTCGTGCTCCTGAATTTGAAAATCTGGGAATGGTTACAGACGTAGCAATCGTTGACATCAATCAAGATGGAAAAGAAGACCTTATTGTAGTAGGGGAGTGGATGCCTATTATAACCTTTATTCAGGATAAAGATGGTGTCTTTCAAAAAGCAGAGATTGGGGGGGTAAAGAATACTAATGGATGGTATTACAGTGTCTTGGCAGAGGATATGGATAGTGATGGAGATATTGATATTATTGCCGGTAACTTGGGATTGAATTATAAGTTTAAGGCCAGTGATCATGATCCATTTGAAATCTACAGCGGTGATTTTGATAATAACGGGAGTAGAGATATCGTGCTGAGTTATAATGAAGATGGGGCGCTTTATCCTGTCAGGGGTAAGTCGTGCTCGACACAACAGATGCCGAGCCTACAAGAAAAGTTTAAATCTTTTGATGAATTCGGAAGTGCAGACTTGATCGATGTATATGGACCTTCTCTCAAAGATGCGTATAACCTTAAGGCCTATACATTTGCTTCTGCTGTACTTGAGAATAAAGGGAATGGGTCTTTTGAGATTCGTGCCTTACCCAATCTCGCACAATTGTCTTCGGTTAATTCTATTGAGGTTATAGATGCTAATAGAGATGGTTTTAAGGATATATTGATAGCTGGCAACCTTTATGCAGCGGAAATAGAAACACCTCGTAATGATGCGAGTATAGGCCTACTTCTCTTAGGAAGTAAGGTTGGAGTCTATACTCCAGTGCCGGTAAATGAAAGCGGCTTTTTCGCTCAAGGAGATGTAAAGAGTATGACACCGATTCAAATCAAAGGAAGTCGTGGATATTTGATAGGTAAGAATGATGATAGTGTGCAGTTATTACAATTTCTAGAATAATCTCAATTTTAAAATTCATTTATAATGTCCCACCAATTAGAAATGTTAGAAAGAGCGGCGCAAATGGAGTTTTTTGAAGCCGAAGGGTACTTAAAAGTGGATCAATTAATACAAGAAGAAGAGCTTGATTGGTATTTAGACATTTATAATCGATTTATATCTGGAGATATTGATGCAGGAGACCAGAGGTCAGACTTGTCAGGATCTGGAGAGGAACGAGAATTGATTACGCAGATAATGAGGCCTTCACTACTGCATCCCGAGTTAGCACAATCGCCTTTGTATATCAGGGTTTTGGAGATTGCTCGAAGTCTGATGGGCCCAGATATGGACATTGATTTTGATATGCTAATCAATAAGGCGCCGCACACGAACAAAGAAACTCCTTGGCATCAAGATGCTGCCTATTGGATAGATATGCAAGATAAGCGTGCAGTATCGTGTTGGGTAGCATTGGATGAAGCCAAATTAGAGAACGGTTGCATGTGGTACGTTTCGGAATCACATAAGAAGAACTTACGCACACATCTACAAGTCGGTGACGGAGGTGCGCTAAAGTGCGGTGCTCAAGAAAGTGAGGGAACTGCTGTTCCTTTGAAGCCCGGAGAGGCTGCACTTCATCAAGGAGGAACTTTGCACTATAGCAGGGGGAATAGTACCGATGGCAATCGAAGAGCGATCATTATCAATTGTAGACCAGCTGCGATGATCCAATATGAGCGCGATCAAGGTTTTGATCACTTAGGAGGGAGGACTATTAGAAATCAGGATTAGTAGTACTCAAGGACAATAAGGGTATCAGTTAACTTACTATAGTTTGGATCAAAGAGAATAACCCTTTCGGGTGTCTCTTGACGCCATCCACATTATCTTCCAGAAAAGGAAAGCCAACAACCCGCACAATGGATTTCAAACTCATTGCAATCACACCCATTTCAAACCACAAGCAATAGTAAAGTAGCTCATTTTTTTAAAAACCACGTATTTAAGATCACACTCATTTAATATGCAATAATAGCACACAAAAAAAGCCTCCACCATCTCAAGGATAGCGGAGGCCATTTTATTTTTATAAATAGGATCTATTACTTAGCCCACCATAACTTAGTGTCTTGCTGATCTGGTCCCTGAATAGATATCGCTGATGCTGCATTAGCACCATTGGTATTAATCAGTCTATTACCATATCGTAGACGCTGTGGGTAGCTTCCACTAATATCTCCTTCAGCAAATATATCGAAGTCCTCAACACCAGCTGCTAATTCAGAAGGGTAACCTGTATCTCTGACGATCGACCAAGCTTCGAATCCATCCGTATAGGCATTGATCCATCGCTGAGTAGCAATCTTCTCAAGCATCTCGTCCATAGATCCACCTAATTGAGCCATAGAGCTATTATCCATAAATGAAGCTATATCAGCATCACTTACCGTCCAAAACTGCATAGATTGTCGAATACCTTCTTGATACATTTCTTGAGCATTCTCGCTACTTAATCCACGAACTGCAGCTTCTGCTCTTAAGAAGTAAGCTTCGGCAGTAGTAAGAATTATCTCTGGTGATAAAGGATCCGCATTCTTTCTACCTACGATGTAATCATCTGGCTTAGACCAAAACTCAAACTTTGAGTAACCGATGATTTCACCATTTAATCTCGAAGGTTGACCTACGTAATATGTATCAGGAGCAAAAGAGATTTCTGTTCCCTCATCCGTAATAGTTTCTGTGAAGTCAACTCCAGCATCTGTAAGCGTCGTTTTCATGAAATCAACTCGCTTCTGATGGAACACTGCCTGATCTCCTTCTGGCTGAGTTAACAAAACAGTTCCTCCTGGAGCCGGATCAGCAAATATTGGTAATCTTGGATCACCAAAATTGCGAAGCTTATCGATAAGGGTCTTTCCTACTTTCCAGTCAGATCCTCTACCGAAATTGTAGTAAACATCACCATAAGATGCACTATTCCACTGAGAGATAGTTATGTCTTTAGGTAAAGTAGCATTTTCAGCTTCAGTCTCCATTAATGGTGCAGCAAGGGCAGATGTTATAGCCGCTTGAGCAAAAGTTTCGCCTGGAGCACCTAAAGCTCTCATAGCGATTCTTAATTTCAATGTATTGGCAAGTTTCTTCCATTTCTGAAGATCTCCACCATAGTATAAATCATTTTCTCCTGCATCATCTACAGACGCTCCTGTTCTTGTCGCGTCTCCGATAGTAGCCATTGCTTGATCTAATTCATCTATTACTCCTTTGTAGATCGCGTTTTGATCATCTAACTTAGGGAGAACAATATCAGGATTTGTAGCTTCAGAATATGATACCATACCAAAAGCATCTGTAAACAACTGGAAGTAAACACCTCGCATAATGATCGCCATGGCATCCATATATTGATTCTCAAACTCCCCTCCTGTTCTAACTAATTTCTGGAAGTTTTCTAATCCTCCTATATACCCTGAGAGCATTCCCCAGGCCGCATCAGTATATCCACTATTATAGCTATACCCTAATCCATCACTCCACCAGCATCCGCTGAATCCAAAAGCAACATGTCCCGCATAACGATCAGCATGAATTAAGTTTGCTCTCCAATAAGCAAATCTACTTGGCCCAAAAAGCCCTACTTGTGTACCGGTTAAAAAGAATTTTGCACTGACTTCATCACTTGAGAATCCACTAGGATTGACATTGATCTCATCGAAGTCACTCGTACACTGCGTAAAAAACGTACCCAACAGAATGAATACAAGAATCTTAAAATTTGTCTTCATGATTAATAATTTTTTCTTTAATAATTTTTTTTTAAAACTTAAGACTAACATTCACACCAATACTTCTCTGCGTAGGAAGGTTGGAACTCAAAATACCCATTCCGTTATTACCCGTTCCTAAAATTGCCTCAGGATCTACATGATCTATACTCTTTTTTAGGAAAAACAAATTCCTTCCGATCAGACTCACAGTTATACCTTGGAACGGAGAATTAGATAATAATGTTCTAGGAATACTATAGCCTAAAGCAAATTCTCTTAGTCTGATATTATCTTGGCTAAATACATAGTTCTCAGCAACACCTGAGTACGCTCCCCAATACTGTTGAGCACTAATGGAAGTTGTATTCTGAGTAAATGTACCATCGTCCATTTCCATTACACCATCAAATACAATACCTGATTCGCGATACTCTAAACTTTGAACAGATACTCCTGATCCGTCAAGACCTGCATTTGTAGAAGAGTATATCTTTCCTCCAAATCTACCATCAATCAAAAATCTAAGAGATAGATTTCCCAATGTTAGTGTATTGCTCAAACCACCTATCCAGTCAGGTTGTGCATTACCTAATAATACACGATCTGATGAGGCAAGCGGTATTCCATTAGCATTCACTATAATCTGTCCGGCATCATTAGTCCTCCATGTCGTACCATAGATATCACCATATCCTCCACCTACTGTTGCCTGAACGGCTACATTGCCAGTGTTTGTACTATTCAAAGTATAGCTTTCTAAATCTTCAATCAACTCTACAAGCTTATTTGTATTCCTTCCAAGATTTAGACTTACATCCCAATTAAAACCAGCTGTTCTAACGGGTGTACCACCTATTAACATTTCAATACCCTTATTTGTAACTTCTCCAACATTCTCTCTAAAAGCAGAAAATCCAGTTGCTGAAGGTACAGGAACATCAAAAATCAAATCTGTAGACGATATACTATAATACGAGACATCAAAAAATGCTCTGTTCTGTAAGAATTTTCCTTCAATACCGAATTCTAATGAATTAGTGCTTTCTGGAAGTAAACTTTCACTCTTTCTGATTCGATCTCTTGATAAAGTCGTTCTTCCTAAGTATCCATTGGCAGAAACGAAGTAAGGAGAATCCAGCTGAAAAGGGGCTGTATCACTACCCACTCTTGCATAATTCGCACGTACTTTAAGGAGGTCGAAGAAGTTCGCTTCTGGATCAATAAAACGATTTAGTAAGAATGATGCACCAAATGCAGTATACGCGTATGATCTGTTTTCAGCAGCTAATGTAGAACTCCAATCATTACGGATTGAACCTTCTAAAAATGCCCAACCATCATAATCGATCACCGCAGAAGTATATAATGAATTCACCTTATGCTCTCTTAGTGGAGTATAAAAAGGATCATTCTCTACAGTGTTGGCAAGAATTGCATTAGTCGGTATTCTGAAATTTTCAGATCTGAAACTTACTCCTTCTCCTGATCTATAAGATGCATTTCCGCCTACATTAATAGAAAGATTAATTGATGATGATACATCCTTATTCAACATAAAAAGGAAGTCAGAATTCGTTTCAGTATTTCGACCAAATCCAGCGCTTAATCTTCCAGATGTATAAAAATGATGTCCGGCTTGGTTAACACTTTCACCACGTGTATTGGTAACGTCCGTTCCAACTCTTCCAAATACACTTAACCAATCATTGAATGTATATGTAGTCTTCACGAAGCCCAATACTCTCTCTCGCTTATTAACATTGCGATCATTGTTTAAGATCCAGTATGGATTAGCACCCAATGCTGAATAGGATACTGAATTAAGTGACTCTTCTATGTTCTGAAAATTTTCCAAATCTGCTATAGCTACGTTACGTGGCATTGTATATACGTAAGCAAGTACACCTTCGGATCCCTGAGATACCCTATTATTTATTTCTTGAGTGAAATAAGTAACTTTAGCATCAACAGATAGCTTAGAAGACAGATTTAGCGAAGAACGTAGTGAGAAGTTGTGACTGTTTAGATCAGAATTGGGAATAAAAGATTCTGTCTTGTTATTTGTATACGAGAATCTTGAGTTGAAGTCTTTACTACCACCTGAAAGCGCAATAGTATTAATAAACCTTGTTCCTTGTCTGAAGAAATCACTTACATTATCAGGTTGCGCAGAGTAAGGTCGTTGTTCACCTGTGTAATAAAGCTGACTACTACCATCCATTCTTGGTCCCCAAGAACTTGAAGACCCTTTAAGATCTGTAACATTGTTCGGTATATCTCCTTGGGTTCCTTGCCCGTATTCGTTTTGATATTCAGGTAAGAACATTGAGTTGTCGAAGTTTATACTTGAATTGATTGTAACACCAATTCCTTGTCTCGCACTTCCTTTTTTAGTTGTTATCAAAAGGACACCATTACTTGCTCTTGATCCATATAATGCAGCTGCATTTGGACCTTTAAGTACTGAGATACTTGCGATATCATCTGGATTAATATCAGTAATACCACCACCAGAGACTTGACTA
>JBLIDB010000162.1:0-11506 GCA_047634015.1 Saprospiraceae bacterium | reverse complement strand
TTAAATAACCGACCAAGAAAGAGGTTTGGGTACAAAACACCCAATGAAGTTTTTGCGAAAATATTGGACAATCAAGTGCACGTTGCATTTATTAGTTGAATCCAGGTAAGATTTTATGGATCTTGAATTCTTTTAACAATCCTTTATTTCGGAATCTACTAATTTCTCTCCATATTTCGGACGCCCTGCCCTTGAGCGACTTAACCATACCAATATTCAGTTTATCTTTTGACCAATTAAGGTTGACCTCAAAAACTCCACGCGCTCGAAACATTTTCACGTTTCCGTCTGGCACTGCTAACGAGAAAGCTCACAGCGTTTTTATTGATCCAATAACAATCATCTAATTTATTAAATCTGGCCTTAGAATAATATTCCGATACTTTACAGAAGTATTATCGCCTTGATTTTATAATTAAAAATTAGTCTTTCAGAATATCTAACTTTTCATAGTCGCTTTCATTCACCCAAAATGTAGGGATCTTCTCTCCTGCCATATATCGATTGTAGAAATCAGCTACTTTTCCGGAGTATCTATAATTATCAAATACATCTCCGTTACCTAAAATACGAGGGTCATTTTGAGCGCTTAATTTCTCAATCATTTCCGCTTCCATAGTAGATTTCAAAATAGTAAATTCTGAGTTCTTCGCAAGATTATTCATGCAAAATGGATCTTCAACAATATTGTAAAATTCTTCTGCCACCCTCTTCCCGAAATTAAGCTGCCAATATTTATCATCTCCTTTTACACGTCTTGTGTTCAAGATATATGTCTTTGTAGGACTTCCATCACAATTGAGATAACCGGTTTCAGGATTTCCTTTTGGCCACCTTTCTGGTTTGAAATTCCGCAGATACAAAAAATCATCTTTTATAATACCTCTAACAGGATACCCTTGATCGTCCGGTCTGCCAACATCATGGCGCTCCTTCCCTACCAATACAAAATCTCGCTCTTCAGAAACACTTCCAGATTTCTCAGAATAAAAAATATCTGTCAAGCTGGTACCAGTAGTAGGTTGCATACCTGCAGATTGATCAGTAAGTCCTGCCACTTCCAAAAAGGTAGGCGTAAAGTCTATGAAATTAACATAATCACTTATGACCCGTCCAGGATTTTTAATGCCTTTACCCCACATAATAGCCAGTGGAAGGTGATTAGAGTATTCATAGACCTGGCCTTTAATTCTCGGAAATGGCATCCCATTGTCAGCGGTTACAATCACTATTGTATTATCTAACTCCCCTGCTTCCTCAAGTTGATCGAGCATATTCTGTAGATGTCCATCAAAATATTCAATTTCAAAGGCGTAATCAAGCATATCATGCCGTATACTATCTGTATCTGGCCAAAAGGCAGGAACTCCAGTTACATCACCCACTTTTTTACCGCCATAATTCTGACCAGATTGATATTCATATGCACGATGTGGTTCAGTGCTGCCATACCAAAAGCAGAAAGGTTTATCACTTGGTTTCTGCTGTAAAAAATCTGCAAAATTTCGGGAGTAATCATTTTTACTTATTTTATTGGAAGGAGGCGTCAACTTATGCTTGTCAAATTTTGGGCCTGTCAATTCTCTCTTCTTACCATTTGCAGAACCTGCATCACCTGGCGCCCAGCCTTTAGCTACACTTCCTACCCAATAGTCATTTTCTCCCAATGCCTCCGCATAAGTCTTGAACTTTTCTGGAAAGTACGGCGAATGATTTACAGCTTCTTCTAATTGCCAGGAATTACGTCCTGTTAATATACAGGATCTTGATGGTGCACATTTGGCGTTCGGAGTATAGGCTTTTGCAAACAATAGTCCTTCTCTCGCTACTCTATCAAATGCTGGTGTGTTAACCCAATTACAGCCATATGCTCCAAAATGCTTCCATGAGGCATCATCCGCGATCGCAAATAGAATATTAGGGCTTTTAGCCTTCTGGAATTTCTGCTGACAGCTACCAAATATAATTGTCGCTATTATAAGTAGCACCGATCTACATTGGTTTTTAGCTATCATTATTTATCTGTTAGATTTCAACTTTCTCATTTCTTTTAGAATACACTTTACTCGACTATCAGGACCCCTCGCATAATGGATGAATGTCCTGGAAATGTACAAACAAACTCCAAGGTCCCTTTTTGTTGGGGTGCGGTGAAATAGAAAACGTCTTTAGAAAGTGGTCTTAATAAAGTACTATGAGCTATGATATCATCCGACTCAGGAATGTATCCATTTTCCATTCCTTTCAACCCTAACTTAATGGCTTCCAATGCGACTTCGTTAGCCTTTCCATTGGTTGTAATAATAACATTATGCATCATGTCATCGGGATTATCAAATGTAAACTTGACATTCGCTCCAGCCTTGACTCGTAATTCTTTTTTATCATATAGCATTCCTGGAATAGCCTTTATTACCAATTCCGTATCTGGCCCGTTCACCCATGAAGCAGGCATCAAAGTAACTCTCTTGGTCCATTCTCTATCAGTGAATCCAAGAGCATCTCCATGACCCATCGTTGAGTGATCTATTAGCGCCTTCTCATATTCTTGACCTGGTATTCTATTAATCGTATAATAGCCAAAATCATGAAGCAACTTTTCTTTATCCGACGACCTCAGTCCCTCAATCCTTATTTCATTTATAAAACCTAAGCGTAACCCTTCTACATAAAGTCTAACACTTCGATTGTCCTGAGCCACCTCAACTTTATAAATAGTACGATCCTCTTGTCGAATCACATCACTACCATATAGATGATGATATTTATAATTAAAGTCAGTTATAGAATAAGAATCAGGATTCGCTGCGGTTCGACGATCTACTTCTTTGGTAAATGAAATTGTAAATCCATCTGGTTGAATATTAACACTTTCCATTTCGAAAGGGACCTTACCTGTCCAATTGAGGCGTTGCAAACCATATTTCTTTTTGCCTGTCGAAGCCCATCCCCTATTTGTCATTCCGCAATACAGGGTGCCGTCATTACCCCATTTCATTCTTAGTAATCCAGAAGAGAACCCTTCTCTAAATGGAATACATATCCCCTGATAAACCCCATCAATTTGCTCTTGAACCACTCTCATTATTTTACTGTGGCCTTGATCTGCTACAAGAAGTTGCCCTTCAAAAGCCCCCCAACTTGAAGGCACTACCGCTATATCACTTGTTGAAATCCCCATAAGAGCATGCGGAAACCATATGGATGGTGGTTTAAGCGCTGGCTGCGTTTGGGCAAAATCATATAAAGTAGATTCCGTATCATCTGTTATATCTGCCATTGTAATCTCCAAGGGAGAATCTTTTTCTCCTGCCCACTTAAGTCCTTCTGGATGACCAGCAAAGTCCCCTCTCTCTATATGTGTCATACGGCCACTGCCGACCCAGTCTCCTTGATTCTCTGTATAAAAAATATCTCCATTCTTATTAAAACCCAATCCTGCAGGCGAACGCATTCCAGTTGCATATGGTGTCATCTTACCTTCAGGAGTCACCTCAAGCACCCATCCACCCCACTTCGAGAGACTTGCGCCTCTTCCTATCCAGCCTAAGTTGAGCCATATCAACATGTTGCCATTTTCTAAAAAAAGAGGCCCGTAAGCATATTCATGATAATTACCTGCCAGATCCCACGTAAATATATTCTCATATAGGTCGGCCCTATCATCATTATCTATATCTGTCAACTTTGTTAACTCCCCTCTCTGCGAAGTATAAAATGATCCATTATTATATGCCAACCCCAAAGGTTCGTGCAATCCTGAAGCAAATCGCGTAAAAGAAGCATCTGGTGAGGCAGGGCTGCTTATAAGCCACATTTCACCTCTCCTTGTAGTTACTCCCAGCCGCCCTTCATCATCGAAGGAAAGCCCCCCAACTTCAAGCAAGACGTCATCAGGGATGTTGACATCCGATATTTTAAAGTATTCCGATTCTTTATCTTGAATAGTATCTTGACCTATACCTGGCGTCCATGATAATAGAGATAGAATAATTATAAAAATTTGTATTGTATAAATTGAACTTGTTTTCATAAAAAAAAGTAATTGTAATTAGAGGAGTTGTATCGTATCGCAATTCTACCAAAAAATACGATACGTCAGGGTTGATTTACCTTTTGGGATTTTATAAAGTAATTGATCGGATTCCGCATTTTTCTGAATTGAAATATTATCCTTTCCTTGATCAATCGCTACATTGTATTGACTTCCAATAGACTTCCATTTTTCATTTAATGAGAGGATATCTTTCTCTTTCGCAATTTTATAATTACCGGCTGACCCATTATTTTCAAAGCTTAGTGTTCGTGTCACATATCCATCCCCACAAATAATATCGTCTGTAACTTTTATTTTATCATAAGTATAATTAAAGACTGGATGCCCATCATCAGCCATACTAAATCCACCCGGATCATGGACAGCATTACCTCCTACTATTGGAATACCACTATTGAGTGGCAACACAGCATTTCTCGGCTTAAGTTTTTGACTAACGCCTCTACCCTCCCACATTTCATTTACATCGGCAAAGTCTCCTTTCCATACATTTAATAGCGCATTATTTCTAGTGTCATAACTGAAGTGGACGCTGGCCGGATGACCCACTGAGAGTATATGGGTGTACTTCTTATCCCGATGATCTACAAAACCTCTGATCATCTCGACAGTATTATCTGCATCAACATTCATTGTCTTCCCTTGACGTAGCGTCCCTTTCATCGCGAATCGGCTATTACTCAGATAAGACCGCTTCTGCATATTAGGTCCTTCTATATTAAACACAACCCTTGTCCCCCACTTATCTCTGGCATAGCAATCCACTTTGAAAGTATGTTTTCCAGCGGTCATGTCCATGACGATTCTTGCAGTACTTGCTCCTGGATCGCCTTCGTTATTCACCGCAAGGCTATCATCTAAATAAAGGTTCCCCCCATCATCAATTACAGTTTCTATCAGATACTTCCCAGTAAAAGGCAACACCATGCTTCCTTCGTACTGAACGGCATAGCCTTCACTCTTATCTGAGAGATCTTCTATAGTAGCAAATGAAGCCGCCTTGCCAGTATTGCTAAAAGCAAGCGTTGAGTAGTCTGGTATTTCACTAAACTCTCCAGAATACACCTTGTATGTAATATCTGAGAAGGCAACAGTGTCATTTTCATAAGCTTTATATCTAATATTCTTAATAGCCACTGGACCTTGATCTCCCTGAATTCGCAGAGGTGCCTTACTAAGCTCTCTTACTGAGTCCGCATCGCCAGAAGGAGCACTTAGTTCGACGTTCTCATGGATGAGATATCCATTGTGGTAAACATATTCGAATTTGGCATTGTCGGTTTTCTTTCCATTACTATCAAATCGCGGTGCTCTAAAAAGGATTCTAAAATTTTGCCATAAACCAGGGGCTTTCGCCGCATTGACATTGGGTGCCTTCCCATTTATAATTTGCCGATTTGCATCACTACTTATTACTGGCGCAGAAATACCGCCACAGTTAGCAGACGAAAGTGCTTCGGCATTATAAGTATCGCTCAACGCAAGCTCATATCTACTCATGAAATATAGTCCACTTGCCGCCGCCTTTGGTAACAAAAAATCCAATTCCAGCAGTAAGTCCCCATGTTCCATTTTGGTGTAAATATCAACACCATCTTGGCTACCTTGCTTTGAAGCATTGATCAGCATGCCTTCGCCATCCGAGGATGTCAAATCCCAATCTTGCGAAAAATCTGATAAAACACCACCTACCACTTTCCAATCTTCTCCTGCCGTTTTGAATTCAGTCAGATCTTCTAAGTTCATTAAAGACATAGGCAAATATTCGGGAATATCGACTATTTCGTCTTCTTGAACAGACTCCTTTTCATCTTGACATGAGTAGTAAAATAATGCGATGAAGGATAATAAAATTAGGCTCGACGTTTTTTGCATATATTTTAGAATTGCTTGTTTTTCAATAACTATTTACAGTAGGCATATGATTCGATCATATCTTTTCTATCAAACCTCCTCTATTTAAACCAATCCATTCCTAAATCCATTCATAGTCTATAATAGCTGTCGAAAGGTAAACATAAGTTTTATGTTGGTATGCAACTTGGAGCACCTTTCCTTATCCTACTTTAAGTACAGTATACATTGACCTAAATATTGAGATTTGTTCTCAACCGCTTTGTGTCATGTAAGACTGCCACTCTAGAAAATAAAAGTACTATAACTTCTGCTGAATCGTATTTTCGAATAAATAAGCTCAGAAGTTAGCTCCCGCCGCCCAGTAGCACGGAGAAAACCTTGTCTAATCACCGCATAAAATACGGAGAATATATTACTGAAGCGTAATTGTAAGGCCAAGACCAAAAAAAGAGCCTTCAATTAGATAAATTCAAATATTAAACCAGATCTGCCATGACAACATTATAGTATGAGGACTATCTAAGGCTTCATGATAAAGGGATCGTAACCGTTCCGATACGGTAAGAGTACAGATATCGAACCGTTACATGTCATTATCGTATCATTCTCGAATATTTACGTATCCTATCGTAGGATTAAAGACCGATCCTAAAAGGTTTCCAGGTTTTAGAAAGACTATGGATATGATCAATGAAAAAGGATAAACTCCTGGATTGTGGATTGGTCTTCCAAAAATTCATCCAAATAGTTTGGAAACAAAAATATCCAGAGTTATTGAGTAATTATAAGCAAGGCACTACCGTCGGTAGAAAAGATGATATTCAGTATTAAAATGCACAAGCAGATATTTATGAGTACTCATCCGAAGTAATATCTCGATTTTACAATATGGGTGTTATGAAATTTAAAATTGACATGTCATACAATTCAAAGTCTTATATGCTGCCAATTCATAGAGCCCTGAACAGTGCGGCTAAAGACATCGATAAAAACATAGAAATGGAATTTCATATTCCTGATATTTTCCTAGCTAAATATGCCGATGTCGTTCGCACGAATGATATAGGGTTGAATGACAAATACAATTGAAAAGGGCGCACAATACACATTACGAAATATGTACAAGCCTGCATCAGAGACAGGAATAAATATAGATCATATTGGTGGAAATAATACTAGCGCAATTCCCGAAAATAAATTCTTAGAGCATTATAGAATGACAAAAAAACAAAATCAGTGTTAACATTTTTACAAAAATTTGGTAAAATATGGCTTGGACGTTCTATGTGGGAAGGAACCGTTGTAATTAGAATCAGCGTTTCATGCCAGAGAACAAATGAAACTGATATAGCAGCGACAATTGAACTATTCAAAGCTGCAAAACAAGCCTGTGCCGAATAGAGTGTACTATACAAACATTAAACTGGTCTGGCTTGCTTAAGGAGACTTTGGATCTTAAGGTTAATTCATATTTGGTGCTGACATAAATCGTCAGTACCTTCATATAAAAAGATGCTCCTACTGCAATCACAGATGTGTATGATGATCATATCGCCTTCTCAGGTCGATCCGCCCTATAGCCTTGACTACTAATACTTAAAATGAGAATGAACGTTCATTCCCATTTTCAAGAAAAATAGACTTTCTAAATGAAAATATTAAAAACTCATTATCATCCTGAAGTAAAGACTTTAGAAAACAAATCCATATTCACAAGGCTATCCACAAGGAGTATAGCAATACAAGGGAATACCATCCTACTACTTTATACTGAAAGATATGAAGACTACAGTCTTCCTGGCGGAGGCTTAGATATCGACGAAGATAAAATTGAAGGGATGAAACGGGAGCTTACAGAAGAAACTGGCGCTAAAGACATTAAAAACATAAAGCCCTTTGGCGCATACGAAGAGTACAGACCATGGCATAAGACAGACTATGACATTCAACATATTATTTCATATTGCTATGCATGTGAGGTTAATAAAGAGCTTGGCATTTCAAAATTGGAATCTCACGAAATAAAAAATGGAATGAAAGCAATATGGATCAATATTCATGAAGCTATAAAACATAATAAAAAGACAATGGCTACAAGCGAGAAGAAAGGTATGTCTATTGAAAGGGAAACTTTTTTATTAACACTTATAGCTGAAAGTATAATTTAAAAATATATCCTACTGTCCTTATAGACCCAGATAATAATAAAAATACGATTCGTGATACCTCCAATTACAGTGGGAGAATAAATTAAAAAACCTAAACAAGAAACTATAGTAACAAACAAGCTGACAATCTAAAGTCATAAAGCCCACGTCGAACGACTCACATAAATATGATATTAGGCTTTTCGGTACTCGGCAGCGCGCCATCACTCTAGTGACCAAAACATACTATACTCAACTATTTCAAGTTGTCTAAAAAATCAGAAATCATATATTCATAAGGATACTTGGTTTCAATCATAAAACTGCTAAGCAATTCCAACACCTCCTCAGTCTGGAAAGCACTATTACTTTCCATTGTCTTCAGAAAAGACTTCAGCTGGTTTTTAGACATATGTTTCACCTGCCCTGATAATGCCATAGCTGCCGAAGGCTGAGAATATTTCAGCCCTTTAATCATTAGTGTTCTTGCATTAAAATCCATTTCGGCAATATTGCCAAAGAGTCTTTCAATTACTACAGAATTACTAAATAGCTCTTTGGGCATCTTTTTTAATCCATACGCCCTTGTCAAGGTTTTGCCCGTGAGCAGAATAGCAGTAACCTGATCAATATTTTTACCAAATTCCGATTTAGGCATCATTTTCAACGCATAATGCTGATATCCATCATGACCAGAATTCAGAAAATATGTTGCAAGGGATTCACTATATATTTCGGGTAGCTGTTCTTTTATTTTTAATGCAGCAGTACCATTTGCCAAGTGCCAGAGTGCATAACAAGAATACAAGGCACCATCCACTATAGCGGTCTTAATTTCTTTTTTAGTTGCTCCTGAAACACCATCTACTTCTATTCCTTTAAATGTAATCGCAATCTTTCGCTCTTGCCTGATATCATATAAAGCAGAAAGATTGCGTCTTCCCAATACTGAGGTATGATCAAGCAGTAATTCGTGAAGCTTCAAATAATCTTCGGTTTCGAAATTTTCATGATCAAACTTGCTCAATATCTCCCCAGGAAATTCTCCATAACCGGTATACTGCCCCATTAGATCCCAGTACATTTCTACATATACAGGCTTACACAATCCATCTATACAGACAGGTGTTACGATATCAGAATAATATAACAATGGAATCCCATCATCATCAGATAGGAGATTCATTTGATGACTTAATACCGCATCAGGGTTGTTGAATTCAAAAGCCCCTTTACTGTCTTTAATCTGATCCCAATTAAAGGCTATTTCAATATGCTTTGGCATATTTTGGGGAAGATTATCTTTTTGAAAATGAAGATTATTTCCAATCAATAATATGCAAATGTAGACACATAACTTCATAAATATATCAATTTCAAATTATGGACGCGCTGTTTGCTGAATTTCAATTAGCTTCATATACTCGTCAAGGTACTTTTCATAAACACCTCTGGGGGTAACACTGTGCCTCTTCGCGATGGCGGCGGCAAACCCCACTGCGGCGCCCATTTGACCTGTAGTTAGCATTACGCGTGGACCGCCTAATCCAGCATGGGAAGTACTGAAGCATCTCCCTGCCATAAAAAGGTTCTTGATATTTTTTGAATATAAGCTTCTATATGGTATATAATATTTGTCCGTCTCATAGAACAACGCCGTAGACAAAAAATCTGGCTTGCTATCGTCCAGTAAATTCTGCTGATAATGAATATCAACCTCTCTTATTTCTTGAACAACAGAATCTCGAAATTGTCGCTTATCTAATACATCCCTAAATGTAAAAACATGGTCTCCGGATAACCTTCGAGATTCTCTTTTTCCTAATAGATGCGACATCCACTGAAGACGATAATGGCTGTTTTTAGGATCTACTTTTGCGTTTGAAAAAGATCCAACAATCGCCCTCAACATATGATCTCTAATTTCCTCTCCATCGTCTATCTGATGCAAATCATTTCTTGAGAACTCCCAATACCATTCTCCTGCCACCGCCTTATGCTCCTTGGCTACAGGTAATGCCCATGGGACATCAGGAAAGCTGATTGGATTTTCATCTTGCACAGTTTGAAATAAAATAGAAGACCCCATTACTGCATTGTCAGGTTCCTCAGGGCTCCATAGTTCGCCCCATTTATCCCATTCTTCGCCATACTTATATTTACTTTCTCTACCATAGGTATACTCCGCTCCTGACCAATATCCTATCCATCCATCTCCTGTAGCATCAACAAAAAGCGGCGCTTCAAAACGAATGCGTTCTCCTGTTGAAGTATGACGTGCATCTACATGCTGAATTACATCATTGTCAGATACAGCATCGTACGCTCTCCAATTGAGGTGGATATCTATACTCTGATAGTTTTTCATATTCGCATCTCTACGAATCTGATCAAGTATCGCCTCATCAGAACCATTAGGATAATGATAGGTATCGATCAAACTTAGAATGCGTTCAAATTTTCCATAGATGCCCAATGTATGCACGCGAATCTCACTACTTGCATTTCCGCCTAAGACTGGACGATCATGAATCAGAGCAACTTTCAATCCTTCTTCCGCCGCAGCTATAGCCGCCGCACAACCAGCCAATCCCCCACCCGTCACTACTAAGTCATATGATTTTACAATTGTGGGCTCTGAAGATTCTTTTAGCTTCTCCATACGCCATGCGTCCAATTCCTCTCTTCCGTTTGGTGGAGTCACTTTTTCTTGACTAAAATAAATTATATCGCACCTTCCATTGAATCCTGTCAGATCAACTAATTCTACAATTGTTCTGTCAGCACTTATTTCTACAGCCCCGGCATATTCCCAATCCCATCTTGGCCCGAGCCCCAATTCATTTTCTAAATGCTGTTTATTAATCCCTATTTTAAATCTTCCTGGAGGCGTCCAGTCTCCTGGTACCCAGTTCTTAGTTCTCGCCCATACATGATAGACTCCTTCTTCTTCTATTCTGATATTTGTAGATGCATTATCAACAGGGTTTCCCATACCATGAGCCATCATATATGGAGAACCCATTTGTTGAATAAATTGGGGATCATTTACCCATCCGCCTTTATTTACAAAACTCTCTGCTTCTAATAGGAAGTCGTTTTGTCCAAAGCAATGTTGGAATATTCCAAATGAGATTAATACTATAAGTATCCAATTCTTCACATCTTTCATTTTCTACAATTTTAAATCCAATTTACTTTTTCCAAGTGAGAATCCCTTGTATATCGAAGCACTTTGGGATCCTCTGTTCAGCGGACATATAAGACTTGCTCTTTCCACGTGCACCGAAATTTTTCTAACGTCTACCATTACCCATACAAAATATCATAACGGTGATCGTATGCTAAAATGAATATAACATTGGGTTATAGCGTAGCTTGGCCAAAAAGAAGTCCAAAACAACAAACAAGAATCAATATCCAACAAATGCTCTCCTCAACTTTC
>JBLIDB010000161.1:0-11537 GCA_047634015.1 Saprospiraceae bacterium | reverse complement strand
CCTTGCTATGTCCTTCTTCCTATATATCATACTGCAAGCATTGGCTTCCTCTCAGATTGTAAATCTAATATCAGAATGGGTGAATATGCATAGTGCTATTATACCCAACATGAACACATCATTATTCTTTGGCTCTATCGTTTCACTACTAGTAATATTTTTTGTCATTTCATTCCTGCTAACCGCTTACATCATACAATATAACACGCTGCAATGTCAATTAAAAAGCACTGATTTACTTGAAAATATTGAAAATTGGAACGGCCCAAATCAACAGCTATTAAGCGCATGAAGGAGTTGATCACTATTATAATTATTTTTCTCACCCTTGGAAACTCTTCGATTTCTCAGGAATCTAATTAGGAATTACGAACCGAAGAACTTAGGAATGAACTTGGCTATTCAGAAAACACCAAAAGAGCGGTGCGGCTTAGGGATTCCATCAGAGAGGAATTAGAAAAAGAAATAGAAGAAGATGAACCAGAAACAATAATACCGCCAGGCGTCACTCAGTTCTTCAAATTTCTGGGCTATATTCTGATAATAACTATTGTAGGGGTTGTTATTTTGTTACTGTTAAGATTGATTCGGCCTCAACTGAATGGTCAACAACAGGTGCCGCGTTCAGAAGAGGACAGTAGCAATGAGGAAATAGAAGATATCGGCAATATTAATATTGAAACATTACTGGAGGTTGCTTTAAGAAAAGGAGATTACAGAGCTGCCATTCGAGCTTTGTTTCTGCAAAACCTACAACTTCTAAATACTCAAAAATCCATCTACTGGCAAAAACATAAAACAAATCGTGATTACCTAAGAGAATCAATAGGGCAAAAACACTACGCCCCTTTTTTAGCAATGGTAACAATCTATGAGCGTGTATGGTATGGTAGTCTTGATATAGATGCTGAAACATATCAATTCCTATCATCAGAATTCGGAAGTAGTCTTCTTAAACTTGACGCCTGAGATGGACAATAAGAAGGTCTTCATGCTGGTAGTCCTAATCCTGCTAATAGCCGGATTCTTCTCGGTATTTCAGATTAAGGAAGTCCCTGATGTTGAATGGACGGAAGATTACTCCTACTCCAGCAAAGATCCTTTTGGCGTTTATGCCTTTCAAGAATTAGTTTCAACTTATTATAAAGACCAAGGTATTGAATTAGAATCACGTGCTCCGCTTTTCGCAGACCCCAGTTTACAGTCTAATGGATTATATATCAATATCGCCTATCAATTCGAGTTCTCAGCGTTTGCAGATAGTCTCCTGCAATACGTTTCCGATGGAAATACGGCATTACTAATAGCCGACTATCAGGATGATGTCATTTATGATGTCATAGAGCATATAAAAAGAGCATACTTTTTTGATCAACAATTCACAATCCACAGCAATTCGGATTCTTTTGTTTTTAAGTATCTGGTCAATGATTTAGAATATGCCTCTGATTGGTTAATCTCACCAATGGAGATCACTCCTATTGACTCCAATACTATAGATAATCAGTCATACAAGGGACATCATTTGATACGAGACTCCATGTTCGCAATGGTAAGCTTGCCCTATGGAGATGGAAAATTGTATATACATTCTCTGCCAATAACTTTTTCTAATATGGCTTTTATCCAAGATTCCATAGCAGGTTATATCAGAGCGACACTTTCTCTTTTCGATCCCGATATTGTGTATTTAGATACCGATATGTATCAAGCCAAGAAGAGCAATATCAAAACAAAATCAAAAGAATCGTGGATCAATCGAAGAAATGATTTCGACTATAGTCAAAGTAAGCTCTCTTATGTCCTTTCTCAGCCCGGACTTAAGTGGGCGTATTATCTATCCTTGCTTGGATTGCTATTATACGTTATCAGTAGGGGTAAAAGAAGACAAAAATTGATACCCACGCTTCCGTTAAAGGAAAATACATCACTGGAATATATTACAACAATAAGTAATCTCTATCAATCAGAACAAAAGCCATACAAACTTGTAAAACACTTAAAATTAACATGGTGGCACTGGATCAAAAAACGATACTATATCACTCCAGATATGGAAAACGCAATTCAGAAAATTGCTCTTAAAAGTCAAGTCCCAGAAAAGGAAATTAGAAATATTATCAATCGATTTGAATCGGCCCAAAACAATCACTTATTCCAGAGTGATCAACTAATAAGCTTTTACAACAAATTGGAAACGTTCTATAAAAAATGCAAATAAATGGATGATAAAACACAAGATCCTCAAAATGAAAAAATACCAATCCATCCGGCACCCATAACATCAACTAATGTATGGGCGCCAGATAACGAATTGGATGTTTCAGAGATTAGTACCGTTTTTCAGAAACTCCATAATGAGTGTCAAAAACTATTGATAGGCCAATCAGAAATCATCGAACTCATGTTCATCTGCATACTTTGTGATGGACATATCCTCTTAGAGGGAGTTCCTGGAATAGCCAAAACACTAAGTGTGAAAGTTATGTCCAAAGCATTGGACACAGAATTCAAAAGAATACAATTCACTCCAGATTTACTTCCTTCTGATATCATAGGTACTTCGATATATCATATGAAAGAAGGCGTGTTCCAATTTTCGAAAGGTCCCATATTTTCAAATTTGGTGCTGATCGATGAAATAAATCGCGCTCCAGCCAAAACCCAATCAGCACTCTTTGAGGTTATGGAAGAGAAGCAGATCACCTACGATGGAATTCAATATGACATGTCATTCCCCTTTGTAGTTATGGCAACTCAAAACCCTATAGAACAAGAAGGCACCTATAGATTGCCAGAGGCACAATTGGATCGTTTTCTAATGAAAATTAATTTACAATACCCCACACTAAGTGATGAGCTTGAAATCCTCAAAAGATTTAAAACCGATCCCATATCTCGTGATCTATCAATCATCCAAAAAGCACTCACTCCTAGGAAAATCAAAAAACTCAAGAAGCTAATACAAAATGTACATGTAAGCGAAGAGATGTTACGCTACATTACGCAACTTATCCAAGCCACACGGAATCATGCTAAGATCTACCTCGGTGGATCTCCAAGAGCATCATTGGCCTTGCTCAGCACGAGTAAGGTAGCTGCAACGCTCATGGGCCGTGGATTTGTAGTGCCCGATGATATTCAGTCTATGGCACCTCACATACTGAATCATCGTCTAAATCTTACGCCAGATGCTGAAATGGAAGGCATGAGTACGATGCTTGTAATAGAAGACATTATCAAAACTATCGAAGTGCCAAGATAGATGCCATCAACTCTTTACTTCCAAGTTCGATGGTATATTACGCTGAGTAGTCTCATTCTGGGATTTACGATTAGCTACGCTTTACCCTGGGTATTTCTCCTGCTACAATGCCTATTAATCGGATTTATAATTATTACAATATTCGACTATTGGCGACTCAAGCGATCAGCAAAGAATATTACAATAAAAAGACTCGTCACAGATCAACTCTCTCTCAGTGATATACAAGAGATTAAGTATTCACTTCAGAATGATAATGCCTCCGACGTACTTTGTACAATAATAGATGAACTACCATATCAATTGCAAGATCGCTCTTTCGAAGTTGAGCGTAAATTAAAAGCCAAAAACTCAACAGAAGTCAAGTACGCCATTCGTCCTACAGAGAGGGGAGAATTTTGCTTTGGAAACATGCATTTATACCTGTCGTCAACTACCCTTGGATTAGTAGAATATCGTAAGACCATCAAAGCGCCCCACAAGTCAAAAGTCTATCCCTCGTTTATCCAAATGAAAAAATATTATCTGCAAATATTCAAAGGTACGACAACATTTCAAGGTATTCGAAAAATTAGGAAGTTAGGACAGAATGATGAATTCGAAAATATCAGAACGTATGTCCAAGGAGACAATGTAAAGTCTATCAACTGGAAAGCTACCTCTCGAAACAATGTGCTGATGACGAATCATTTTCAAGATACAAGATCACAACAAGTGTATTGTATTATTGATAAAGGTAGATCGATGAAGATGCCATTCGACAACTTAACACTACTCGATTATGCCATCAATTCCAGTCTTGTGCTTTCTAATATTGTTCTAAAAAAATATGACAAAGCTGGCCTTATTACTTTTAATAACCAACTGAATAATTGCGTTAGTGCATCTTCTCATGCCGCTCAAATCCAGCGAATATCAGACACCCTATACGCCCAAGAAACGAACTTCAAAGAATCCAATTACGAAAAGCTCTACTTCTACGTGCGTCGCTATCTCAAACGTAGAAGTATCCTACTTCTCTTTACGAATTTCGAAGATACCTATAATTTAAGGCGCCAACTACCCTATCTCAAGGGGCTTAATAGACATCATCTGCTGGTAGTCATCTTCTTTTCTAATACAGGTCTGATCGAAACAATAGAAAAACCTGTAACTGAAATTTCAGATATCTATATCCAGACCTTTGCAAAAAAACAATTAATGCAAAAATACAATATCGAAAATGAACTTGCTTCTAATGGAATACAAATAATCGTTTCTACTCCTGATGATTTATCCATGAATACCATTAACAAGTATCTTGAAATTAAAGCGAAGAGAATGTTGTAAGCAATCTTTTTGCCATCCCAATTTAAATATCCATAATATTGAACCCTAACTCCGACACCGTCTTATGTCAATTAGAATTATCTACTATCTAAGTCTTACATTACTGATTCATGGATGCTCACAATCTACAGTACCAAGTGCATCGTAATGGGAATCCATCGAGCTCTCATTTCATTCCGATCAAACATATGAAAATCCATATACTGAAGTGGGCCTCTATGCCGTATTCCATAACCAAGATGGTATAATTATAAAACGTCCAGCGTTTTGGAATGGTGATAATGAATGGATCATTAGATTTACTTCTCCAGATGATCATTCTCTATGGACATGGACAACTTATTCCAGTAACAAAGAAAGCGATCTCCATAACTTAAATGGAAAGATTCAAGCATTCCCTTCAGGAACTAAGTCTCATGGACTATTAAGAATGTCTACTGGAAAGCGGAATGTAGAATACCATGATGGCACTTCTTTTCTTATAATAGGCGACACTCCATGGGCAATCCCATTTCGCGCTACTACAGCACAAGTGAAATACTACGCTACGGATCGAAAAAAGAAAGGATTCAATACCGCGCTTCTGATGAGTCTGCAACCAGATATGCATGCATTAGGACCTAATGAGAGAGATACAGATCAAGGATTTGCAAGCGCGTTTGAGGATCTTTCTGAAGGACATATCAATATAATGAATCCAGTATATTTCCTATACTTGGATTCTTTGATTTCTATACTCCATAATTATGATATCGTTCCTGTATTTCAACCTGTATTCCATGGATTTGGATGGGAAGGATTGGACGTATTAGGAAATATAATTGTTCCTGAAGAGTATGTCAGGTACTGTAGATAACTACTTGCCAGATATGGAGATCGTCCGGCCATATGGCTACTTGCGGGTGACAACGGCGGGCGTGATCCTGGTGTCAAAGAAAGTGGCAAAATGATGGAAGAATGGGATTCATATGAGCAACCAACAGGATTACATTATAATCCATGTGATGATTTTATCGCCTTATGGGCAGTTAATAATCCAGTCAAGCACTGTGAACATTATAATAAGACATTTCAATCTGAAGAATGGTTGGACTTCCAATGGGCACAAACTGGACATAGTAATGAACATCAATATCACAAAGTAGAACGCATGTACGAAAATCTTCCTATTAAGGCTTCTGCAAACGGAGAGCCTACTTATGAAGGTATGGGAGATGGAAAACTTGGATTGGGCTGGTGGCAAGGAGAAGATGCATGGATGCAACTCATGTCCGGAGGTACTATGGGTAGTTTATGGAGCAGCATCTCTGTGGCAGTGGAAATTTCATCCAGAAGAAGAAGGATGGAATGCCTGGGCTAGTCAACCCATGTCATGGAAAGAAGCGCTCGATATGGAAGGGTCAAACTATGTAGGATATATATCTAAAGCATTCTCCGGTTATGATATATCGGATATGGAACGCAGATGGGATCTCTCAGTAGAAGGCCATCCTCTTTTGGCGAAAGAGGGAAGTTTCTACATTTCATATTTGAATGAAGGAGGGACCATTACTATTAAAGGTATTCCAGCTGGACTATTCTATCGATGGTTCGACCCTAAAACAGGAAAGGATCAGAGAAGTGGAGTATCTGAAAGTGATGGAACATTTGTCTCGCCGAGTTCGCAGCCATGGGTGTTAATAATAGGACACCGCTAAGATATTTGAATTCCCCTCTCAATTATGATCTACTCAATTACAGAGCTACTGAACCTTGAATTCAGGTCGTTCGGCGACTTATCAATTAGAGATGTTCTAATATCCCTTATTTCAGGTCGAAAATTACTAAAAATCTAAAATCAGAAACGTATATGAGTAATAGTTTGGGAATAAAAATGAGAATTGTACATCGCTATTTAGGATTTTTCCTCGCTGGAATAATGGCGATGTATTCCTTGAGTCGTATGGTTTTAGTATTTCGGACAACGGATACTTTTAAAAAAGAAATTCCCTTTGAAAAGAATATTGGTGCCGACTTAGCTCAGCATAAAATCGGAGAGGCATTAAAAATTAAAGGCCTTTCTATTGAAAAAGAGCAGGATGGTATCTTATATTTTAAAAATGGTACCTACAATTCTAAAACCGGAATAGCCAATTACACAAAAAAGGAGCTACCCTATATTTTAGATAAAATGACTCACCTCCATAAAGCCAATACAAATGAGCCATTGTATTTTCTGAATTTATTCTTTGGGGCGTCATTATTATTCTTTATCATTTCATCATTTTGGATGTTTATGCCAAGTACTACGGTGTTTAAAAAAGGAATGTATTTTACACTTGGTGGAATCGTTTTGACCTTGCTACTCATCTTTCTCTAATCCGCTGACATCGTTCGACATTATTCTTCGCTCTTTATAAGAGCTGGAATATCCCATTCCACAGATCTTCCATTATATATCAGTATATTGAAGTCTTCAAAAATTTAAAATCATGACAAAACTAATTCTTTCAATTATAATCGCAATCAGTATGTTGCAACCAACATTCAGTCAAACTATAATAGGCCTCCCTATGACTGTGCAGAATGACGAAGTACAATGGCAACGAGTAGAACGTCAATACCATTCTACTATATGGGACAATCCCGTTGTCACGAATGTATCTATACCTACACTGACAGTTTACGAACCTGCTGCTGACAAGCGCAATGGGACATCCGTAGTTATCTGTCCTGGAGGTGGATTATATGCCCTGTCTATAGAAAGTGAGGGGACGCAAGTAGCAGAGTGGCTTGCTGAAAGAGGTGTTACCGCATTTGTACTCAAATATAGATTAGTTCCTACTGGTGAAGATGGCACGCTTGATATCATGAATGATGGCGCACAAGTAAGTGTAAAGGCTGGAAAAGTACTTCCAATGGCCACATCTGACGCCTTACATGCTATAGACTACGTGCGGATGAATGCCCCAAAGTATAACCTCGCTCCTAATCAAATAGGACTTATGGGTTTCTCCGCAGGAGGAGCGGTTACTATGAGCGCTACTTATAATTATACAACTAATAATAGACCTGACTTTATCGCTCCAGTATATGCTTGGATGGATGTTGTAACGGCAACGCCGATGCCCGAGGATGCACCACCGATATTTGTAGCTTGTGCTAGTGATGATCCACTAATGCTTGCTCCTGCCAGTGTTAAACTATTCAATGAATGGCTCGGTAATGGCAAGAAAGCAGAACTACATATGTATGCCAGAGGGGGCCATGGATTCGGCATGAAGAAGCAAAATTTGCCTTCCGACAAATGGATCGAACATTTCGGAGAATGGTTAGATGGTGAAGGGTTGATGGATTAGAATATGAAAAAAACAGTTCTTATAATTCCAATTAGGTCAACTGCCCATCAAAATACTCAAAAACCCTTTCCAAAGTCTTATAGGTTGGATGCCCTTCTTCATTCACAAAGTCCAACGTTAGTATTGCATGCCCTTTCCCTGGAATTTCATGGAATATAATTCTCTCCATATCATCCTGATTGAATGTGCTATCCAATAATTCTATTTTCTTATGGGTACATAAAGGATCTTTTTCAAATCGTCCGCAATGCATCGGCCCCACCTTGTCAATATTTTTTTTGATATTTTCAATTTCTCCTGAACTCATATGCAAAGATTTTTCTTTAAGTATTGCCAAAGAAGGTTGACTTGCAAACCCCGCCAGCACATCCTCATTGGCCATAAGTGAAATGGCAAAATTACCCGTTAAGCACATGCCTATTACTGCCACACCTTTGACTTTGTACTTCGCTTTTAGAGCACTGCACAATTGAGAAAGAAAATCAACAACAGGACTTGATTCATTTTTAGCGAATATCTTGAACTCACGTCTCATGCAGACAACCCGCATAAGGTTTCCAGCTATGGCAATCTTTCCCAATGGACCAAACAGATGCGGCAAAACAACGGTATATCCTCTCTCGAAAAATTTGTCGGCCAATGATAATGTCTCCTGCCCTATTCCTGGTAGCTCCTGGATGATCACAACTACCTTCTTTCCCGTCCCTTGAGTATAGACATCATGGGTAGCGATCTTATTATTCCTCATCTTAAAGGAATACTCCTCTTTGATATAATCTTTTATTTGGGTAATAGCGCTCATAGTTTGGGAATGATTTTTGTTTCTCACGCTTCGAAGATAAACTTTTAGATAAGAGGTAATTCTGCCTGTTCAACTTCAGAACAATCATGTTACCCAAATTACATTTTTATCAATTTGAATGTTCTTATGAATGTAGCCCCTTTTATAGTAATAAAATACAATCCTCTGTAGTAGTTCCTCATATCAACTGAGATCGTTTGTACATTCAAGAAGTCCTGCTGATCGATTCTATTAAGGGTCTGATTATATATAGTCAACTCTATACTTCCCAAGCTCTCTACTTTTATTTCCGTAAAATCCAGCACAGGATTGGGGTATGGGTCTGAAATTTCAAATTCATCTTGTCGATTCGTACTCGTAGTAAGAGATCCTTTTATAGTCTCATGAATCTTATCTAATAAGGAGTATGCACCAAAATTATCTTGACCTAATTCCCAAATCATAACACCACTTAGTTCCCTAAGTGCCAACTGAGTTTTATCTTCTATAGTAGCTAAGCCATTGTAATGTATAGCTCCCACTTGGTCCTTCTGAGCATTACTAACACCCATCTCTACCATCTGCGCAAAAGTGACCGCCTCTATACTATTCAAGTTCGTAAAGTCATATCCATAGAATGGAACGCCAAGTGTCATACGCTCCTTGGGAAGTCCTTGATTCGCCCAGTAATCGATAGAATTCCGGGCAAATGAAAAAGGTGAATGTTGCCCTGGATTAGACGGATCCCATGGGCCTGTCAGGTCATAAGCCATAAGATTGACCCAATCAAATGCAGTAAGTGCCTCCGCTGTAATCTCAGGATATCGATACGTACCTGGAAGCGCAGCACTCAAACCTAAATCATAGTTCGCTAACGCATCCCTTAACTCCAATACAAAACCACTATAATCATCATTGACAGTCCCCCACTCTAAATCCACGTCTACTCCTTGCAAATCATGCACTAATACATACTCCACAATTCCACTTATAAACGAAGTTCGTGCATTGGGAGAAATCCATGGTGCCCAAGTTGATAATGGTGCACCAGCCCCTGCTAATGCTATATATACGACTACGCCCGCTTCGTGCGCCTTTTGGACAACTTGATCAATCGAAACACCATCTGTAGTCAACTTACCCTGTGTATTAGGATTTGCAAATGAAATATTTAGGTGTGTAATTTTCTCCAGTTCTAAATCATCAAGCGCATAAAACCTATAGGTAGGAAGATATCCTACCGTCTTAAATTCTTGCCCGAAAGCAGCAGAGACATGACCTAATAGAATAATTGAAAATACTAAATATTTTATTTCTTTATACATCCCACGATTCTTTCTCAAGTGCAATTTCAATACTTATCGCACTGCTACTTTCTCAATTCATTTGACACGATAAGTATACAGCATTTTTTATTAAATCACTTCAATATCAATGCCTTTTCAATTAGCAACAAGAGAATTTAAAACCAAATGAAATTGTGGCTACCTCAATCACCAAAGAGCCATTTATACAGATCATTACCGTCAGTTAAAACTGACGGATTAAGAACTATTTTGTGCTTTGGCTTTAGCCCATTGATTGCTCAAGTATCCTTAATTACAAATCTTGTGATACTCGATTTAATCTCGCTTAAGCCAAGATTGAGGTCGAGCGGAGGTTCATCAGGTGCCTACTGGCGAACGGAGAGCAAAGGCCAGCGGGAATTAAGCAAGTCAATAAATATACACATCAAGAATTTATTAAATGCTCAATAGGTCAGAAGTTCATTCTATTTGTAAAGTCATTTCTCTATGCCTTCTTCAATTTCACTCTTTGGAATAGTATTTCCTGTTTTTTTGAGCGATACTCTTCTAACCGTCCCTGATAGTACGCTGGGATTTTGACTACCCCTTCTCTCTTAGACTCAATCTCTATGAAGCCAAGAATTTCTTCTAAAAGATGTGGCTCCTTGACAGTTTCTAACCGCTATAGCACTTTATTTCTAAGCTCTATTAGAGACATAAGCATTCTATATAAATCCTAAAATACTGCTTTTATGCTTTTAAAAAGGGTATAGATATAGTAAGGAGAATAGTTCAAAATGACGAGTTCAAAGAATTACCAAGTGCAATAACTTAAACACACAATATCCAAGAGACGTTTACTAAATTTTTGAAGTTTAGTAAACGTAGCATTATCCATTTTGAGCAAAACAGTTGCTCTCCCCTCTTCGCAAATTACCGTCAGTTTTAACTGACGGATTAAGAATTCTTTTGTGCTTTGGCTTTAGCCCCATTAATTACTCCACCATCCTCAATTATAATTGGAAACGAATTAAGGGAGAATCAACAAATTAGGATTATCCTGTACTCGATTTAATATGCCTAAAAGCAAGATTGAGTATAGCGGAGATTCATCCGTTGCCTAAAGGCGAACGGGAAACAATAACAAACGGAAATTTGGCAAAATCAACAAGTCAAGCACTTTTAACCCATCGCTAAATTGGTACGAGACTGTATAATAAATATCCATACCTTCACACACAGTACACAAGTACCCATGAGAGCATGCGCTCCCTACAATTGTAAGGAGTGCATGCCTCTACCTTTCTTAGCAACATGGAAGATCACAGCAGCCACCGCCACCGCCACCACAACATCCGCTAAGAAGCAACTTTGAAAATAGTGCTAATAACATAGTTTGAAGATTTATAGGATCCTGGATTCAACTAATAAATGCAACGTGCACTTGATTGTCCAATATTTTCGCAAAAACTTCATTGGGTGTTTTGTACCCAAACCTCTTTCTTGGTCGGTTATTTAATTTGTTTTGAACTTCAATA
>JBLIDB010000160.1:0-11540 GCA_047634015.1 Saprospiraceae bacterium | reverse complement strand
AACCCCGCTGGGAAAAATGCTTGTAGTAGTTGTTTGTCCATTCCCCTAAGCAAACAACTTTTATCATAGTATACTAAACTCCCCCTAACTTTTCATCTTGATCCAGATTTAGGATTCTTCATAGTAATATTATCATCACCCTTTCTCATAGATGAGATCATTATAATTCCTTTATCACCGATTGTAAGTTGTGCATGTGACACAGTGTTATTGGCCCCCGGTACTACCATCTTTTTTTCGAAACCGAAGGCATTGCATAACTAATCAATTGCCGCTGGGGCATCTTCATATACGAGATTTGGTACGAGCATGAGCTTTATTTTTTCATAAAAAATACTGAAATAATAATGAAGCCAAAAATTTGAAGATTTCTCAATACCGAAGTTGGCCTCGTTTTCTATAAAAGATAGGGCAGCTATGTACATTTGTATATGCCTACAACTTCATCTTTGATTCCGATACGAGAACTTCAGAAAGCGAGACTTGCTTTAGATAGTATCGTAGACCGAACACCGCTACACTTGAACGCTGGAATTTCTAAAAAATACAAAGCCAATATTTACCTGAAGCGAGAAGACTTACAGAATGTTCGTTCGTTCAAAATAAGAGGAGCCTATTACAAAATGTCTACGCTTACCGCTGAAGAACGTATAAATGGAATCGTATGCGCCAGTGCGGGTAATCACGCTCAAGGAGTAGCCATGGCTTGCGCCAAATTGGATATTCAAGGAACGATTTTCATGCCTACCACTACTCCCAATCAAAAAATAACGCGTGTAGACCACTTCGGAGAAGGGAAAGTAGAGATTCGATTAACTGGAGATACATTTGACGATAGTAACATTACTGCGCGGGAGTATGCAACGTTGCACGGGAAGGCCTTCATTCACCCATTTGATGATCCGGATGTGATAGCAGGGCAGGGTACGGTAGCTATAGAAGTAATAGAAGACATAAAAGTACCTATCGATTATCTGATAGTAACAGTAGGTGGTGGAGGTCTCATCGCAGGAATGGCCAGTTACTTTAAGGTCTTAAGTCCACAGACGAAGATCATAGCAGTTGAGGCTGAAGGTGCTCCGTCACTGTTGAAAGCGATGGAAGCCGGAAAGGTGGTGAAATTAGAATCGATAGATGGCTTTGCTGATGGGATCGCGACAAAGAGTGTAGGGCAGATACCATTGGATATATGCAAGGAGTCTGTAGATCAGCATATACTCGTGGCGGAAGGAAAAATGTGTGTTACCATTCTAAGTCTCTATAATGAAGAGGCCATAGTTGTAGAACCCGCATGCGCTGCTGCTATAGCTGCTCTTGATAATATCGCTGATGATATTAAAGGGAAAAATGTGGTCTGTGTATTGAGTGGAGGGAATAATGATATCACTCGCACCGAAGAAATTAAAGAGCGCGCCATGCTCTTTGAAGGAAAAAAGCACTACTTCATAGTTAAGTTTCCACAACGAGCAGGAGCCTTACGTGAATTCTTGGATTTACTCGGACCTAATGATGATATCGCCCGCTTTGAATATACCAAGAAGACCAATCGTGGAAGTGGCCCTGCGCTTGTAGGAATAGAGCTTAAAGATGTCCAAGATTTTAAGCCACTAGTAACCAGAATGAAAGCAGCTGATATAGACTTTCAGCATCTTAATGAGAGTCCGTTGCTGTTTGAGATGCTGGTGTGAGGTATCTGGACGCTTAAATGAGCGGCTAAGGAAACTGCTAATACGACCTTCTTGGGTAGTGCATTAGAATCCACTCACAATTTATTTATCCACCAACACATACTGAATACAAATACATTTTAGTTACTTTGTAATTCAAAGTACTTTTAAATGGAAAAGTCGAAACAAGAATATATTGAGGATATCAAGGAGATCCGCAAAATCATGGATCGCTCCACGCGTTTCCTTTCACTAAGTGGTATGTCAGGAATTACTTCTGGGGTTATAGCGCTCATCGGGGCTTTCCTGGCGTATACCACGATATACGACGGACAAGATTATATGCAATATCGAAAGGCATTGCTTACGTCGGATTCACTGACACAGCTCTTGCTTATTGCGATTGTAATCTTAGTATTCTCTATTGGGTGCGCATATTTCTTTACGACGAGAAGGGCGAAGAAGAATAATGAAACACTCTGGGATGAGCATGCGAAAAAAATGTTGATTAATATGGCGATCCCACTTGTAACAGGTGGCATATTGAGTTTGATATTTATATCTAAAGGATTTGTGGGATTGGCGGCACCGTTGACTTTGATATTTTATGGTCTTGCATTGGTTAATGGGAGGAAGTATACACTTGATGAGATTCGCTCATTGGGGTTAATGGAGATAACCCTTGGATTACTTTCAGCATACTTCATAGGATATGGGTTGATTTTTTGGGCGGTAGGTTTTGGAGGATTGCATATTATCTATGGAGTTGTAATGCATTATAAGTACGAGGTGTGAAGGAGATATTTCAACGACTGGATAAGGCCTTCGAGCATCGGCATCGACTGGCAATAATGTCTGCACTTATGGTGAGTCACTGGGTAGATTTCTCTGCACTCAAAGAAATCACGGGAGTTACAGATGGGAATCTTGCAAGCCATATAAAGTTCTTAGAAAAATTGGAATACATCACATATGAGAAGATATTCCTAAATAAAAAACCAAAGACAAATTATAAGGCCACTACAAAAGGAAAGAAGGCTTTCCGATTACACTTAAAGGCATTAGAAGACATACTTAAGCTGTAATTTTTTTGCTCCTTAACTTTGAAAAACAAAGTACTTTTAAATGAAAATTATGGATACTAAGCCACATTTCAGCGAACTAATTACTAAATGGATGAAGAGCTCCGTTTCGCTAAAATTATTTACGATAGGATTTATAATCTTGATCTTATTGATTCCTTCCTCTATGATCCAATCGATCATATATGAGCGTGAAGGACTTCGACGAGAGGCTATCTATGAAGTAAGTAATACCTGGTCCAATGCCCAAGTCGTAGCGGGACCAATCCTTACGATCCCTGTAGAAACGGTTAGGGTTATTGATAATAAGACTTATACACAAAGACATCAGATTCATATTCTTCCTACAGACTACAATGTCAATGGAACGCTAAATTCAAAAACACTCTCAAGAGGAATCTATCAGATAGTAGTCTATGAATCAGAATTAAAATTTGATGGTAATTTTAATATCAAGAAGTATATAGCTAAAGGGATGTACGACAATGTATTTTGGGATGAAGCTTTTCTTACTATTGGTGTATCTGATCTGCGCGGTATCCAACAAATGATCCAAGTAGATTGGAATGGTTCCACAAAAGAAGTAGAAGCGGGTTCGTTAATCTCTTCGATCGTAAACTCTGGAGTGACGGTGCCTTTGAAAGGGGAAGGATTAGGAAGTAAAAATGACTATAGTTTTAGTTTTAATTTGAATCTTCAAGGAAGTGAGAACTTTTCGATTATCCCTCTCGGAAGTGAGACAAGCGTAGACTTACAATCATCCTGGAGTGACCCCAGTTTCTCAGGAAAATTCCTCCCGGATACAAGAACCGTTTCAGATGAAGGATTCGAAGGCAATTGGACAATCTTAGAATTGAATAGAGATTTCCCACAGTCTTGGAGGGATGAAAGCCAATATAATCTTTCAGAAAGCGCATTTGGAGTCAAGCTACTGTTGCCTATGGATGACTATCAGAAAACAACGCGATCGGCCAAATATGCGATTATGACAATAGGGTTGACTTTTTTGATTTTCTTTCTGGTGGAACTCATTAATAAACAAAGAATCCATCCATTCCAATATACGCTCGTAGGTTTGGCACTCTGCTTATTCTATATTCTCTTAGTTTCTATATCTGAGCATTTGACTTTTAATAATGCCTACTTGGTAGCGTCTGTAATTGTAATATCGATGATTGTTCTTTATTCACGTTCGGTATTTACTCGAAGTAAACTGGTACTGGCATTGTGTGTAACATTGATAGGGATTTATGGGTTTGTATTTGTAACCCTTCAACTAACGGATTCTGCCTTGTTATTAGGGAGTATAGGACTGGCAATAATTATAGCAGCGACAATGTATCTCACGCGCAATATTCAGTGGTATCGAACAGAAGAGTTGGAATGACTATTCGATAATATCAGACGTAAAAATTCATGTAAAACCTTTTAAATTATAATCATGTATAAAATATCAAGTATTCTTTTCATAGCAATTTTATTAGCAAGTTGTTCTAATTCATTTCAGTATGATGTCTATGTTAGTAATCAGACTGGACAAGATATTAGAATCGAATATAGAACCGATAACTCTAAAAATGGAGCTGAAGAAAATTCTATAACTGTAAAAAATGGTGAAACGAATCAATTGCTAATCTCAACAAGAGAGATTTCTAAGTATGAAAATCAACCTTTGAAGGATCGATTTTATTGTTCAAAGGTAGCTAGTCATATTACGGCATTTACGGTATCTGGATTATCTATCGAGAAGGATTGGTGCGATGAGCAGATAAGAATAGAAACGGTAGATGTTGGGCAAGCGGAATATTTAATAAGCTATACAAAGGAGGATTTATAGCATTATTCTAATCTTGAATGTGATAAAATGATGAAAATAAATTAAGCTATGTGGTTTGAATTAATAGTAGCGTTGGCTTTAGTTTCCATTATGCTGTTCTGGATTTTAATGGAGTTAATGGCCTACTTTAAAGGAGATGATGGCTATTTAAAAAATGGAACGAGAAGGGTAGTTGAATTTATCACAGTAATTTTAGTTCCATGGATTTTCCTCATTATAACAGAATCGAGGTCAGAGATTGACTGCTGTGATAATTCGGTTTTATTCGCTCCTGACTACCGAAATGCGGTTTTTGTTTGGATAGGATTTTTGTAACTCTATTTTCTATATGCGGCATACCGAAAAGCAAAACCTTCCCTTATCATTGAGGTCCTTATTAATTGTGGACTTCTAATTGGGATACTGCTGAATATCGCTATTAGTATTCAAATTAATTCCTTTGTATGGGTAATAGGAAACCCTCCTGTTGTTCTAATATTTATTATGAAGTTAATGGATAATCAGAAGGTACTATTTGATAAAATGAGGAATGAAAAGCACGAAAGCTTTAATTTCCTTATGGGCGCTTCTACACAGATATTGAGATCAAGGTTATTGATTCCCTATCCCTTGTTGCTCTTGTTATGCCTTCCATTAGTCACAATCATAACTGGAATTTTCGTGCTTTTCGGTCAGCGTGCGGATGCTGTCATTCTTGTATTTACGCACACTTATGGAATGCAGTTTTCACAGCTTGATCATCTTTGCCAGAATGTAAATTGTGTTGGGCTCTATGTATGTTCAGTAGCGACAAACGGACATCGTGCTATTGTAAGTCCTCACAGATACGGATTAAGAGCAGGTTCGAGTATTATTTGCAATAGACAACTCTTGGTTTGTAATGATTTTGAAAATGTAATAACAGATCTATCACCGAATATGCACAAAATCATTCGGAGAAATTATGACCGAGTAGGGGATCATATTCACAATAATTATGAAGTCTATGAAACGAAGATCGTATCCGACTTTATTTATTTGCTGATGAAGCCAATAGAATACTTCTTTATTGGTGTCCTGTACCTTGTTGATGCTGATCCAGAGAATAGAAACGCAATGCAATATTTATCAGAAGAAGACAAAAGGCATCTTTGGACTGAACTAGCGTCAGCACCTAATTCTAATAGGAGACTAAAAGAGAGCTGGAAAGATTCCTCCTAAGATCGCAATCTATAAATAATCGTACCGCACAGTTCTTCGCGCAACGAAGGCATGAATACAAATTCCTTAGCCTTTCGTAAAGCAAGAGAAGTCAACGAGCTTCTAAATACCGTAGAAGCATCACGATTAAATTCCGCATCAATAACTTTTCCTGTCCGAGATACACAGACATCAATTACCACGATACCATCTTGATCAGATAGAAGGAAAATATTTGGCGTAGTTTCTATTTTTCTTTCACCAATACCATTGGTAAGCGTTAATGTAAGCTTATCATCTATTTTTACGTCTTGACTTATGTCGATATTTGGGGGAGGAAGTTGACCAAGTCCTGCTGGAGTATCTTCTTCTTCTTCTTCTTCTTCTTTTTCTTCTTCTTTTTCTTTTTCTTTTTTTGTGATTTCTTCGATACGAGCGGGCACCTCTACGGAGCCGTCTACAGGATCAACTTTTACAGATGCTGGATCAATTTCGATCACTTCCGCTATCTCTTCATTTTGGATACTAGTTGAGTCCTCTTTAATGGACACTTCGACCACTTCCTCAATTTCTTCCTTTTCATCTACTGGAGGAATATCTATCCAATCAGATAGACCACCACAGATCTTATTCAATTCTCGAGTAGCTCTGCTATACCCTAATAAACTTCCTCTCGCAAATGACTCACACGCTGCATTCTTATCCCCTTTGTCTAATGCCACGCCACCAGCTATATAGTGGAAACTGGCATCATAAGGATCTAATTCGATCGCAAGGTTGGTATAATTCTCAGCAGCTGTAGTGTTGTCAAGTTTAATTTCAGTGAGGGCCATTAATTTGATCAATCTTTTATTAATACCATTAGCTTCTATTAACTTGAGGGCATCTATTTTTGTTCCTTTAAATGCGCCTAACTCATACTTCGTCTGCGCTCTCATAAATAATGCATCAGGATGAGTTTCATCTAATTTGAGCGCTTTATTATAAGTGCGTATTGCTTCATCATAACGACCGGATTGATATTGTTCATTTGCTTCCAAGAGAATAGTATTAATCTCAGCGGAATTACCTTGCCCTATACCTAATTCGGAATAGGTCAATAAAAGAAGGAGAAGTAGTAAAAGTCGATTCATTGTTGTTGTTTTATCTTAGTGCAAAGGTATTATCTTTCCCGCCAAGCAACGCTTGCTTTTGCATGTGAAGGATAAGTACCATAATATTGACGTTGGTTCTGTGAATAGGGGTACTAACATTTAGTTAAAACGAAATATTAATTTATGACTACAGCATATATAGTTTCTGCAGTAAGGACGCCCTTAGGGAGTTTTGGAGGTGGACTAAAGGGTTTTACGGCAGTTCAGCTCGGAAGCCTTGCTATTAAGGGAGCTTTAGGCCAATTGAATCCCGAGCTCTTAGTAGATGAAGTATTTATGGGAAATGTTGTCTCGGCTAATCTCGGACAAGCTCCAGCACGTCAAGCATCTATCACCGCAGGGATTGCCAATACCGTGCCTTGCACTACGGTTAATAAGGTTTGTGCTTCAGGAATGAAGGCGATTATGTTCGCCGCTCAGTCGGTTATGTTGGGCCAGCAAGAAGTAGTAGTAGCGGGAGGAATGGAGAGTATGAGTAATATCCCATTCTACTTGCCCAATATGCGCTGGGGACATAAATTTGGTCAAGGGCAAGTAATTGATGGATTGCAAAAAGATGGCTTAGTAGATGCCTATGATCATAAGGCCATGGGTATGTCTGGAGACGCCACGGCGGCCAAATATAGAATCACTCGCGAGCAGCAAGATGAGTATGCCATTAATTCATATAAGAGATCGGCAGCAGCTACCGAAGGGGGGAAGTTTAAAAATGAAATCATTCCTATCACTATTCCTCAGCGTCGTCGAGATGATATCATTATGTCTGAGGATGAAGAGTATAAGAATGTGCGGTTCGATAAGATTCCGAATTTACGTGCTGCATTCAATAAAGATGGTACCGTAACAGCGGCAAATGCCTCTACGCTCAATGATGGAGCATCAGCACTTATCGTAGTTAGTGAAGAAGCACTAAAAAAACATGAGCTTACTCCACTTGCGAGAATTGTATCATTTGCAGATGCGGCACATGAGCCAGAGTGGTTTACGACGGCCCCTACTTTGGCGGCCCCGTTAGCGATTAAGAGAGCAGGGTTGAATAAGAGTGATATAGATTATTATGAAGTGAATGAAGCATTTTCTGTGGTCGCTATGGCCTTCGCCAAAGAGTGTGAAGTCTCTTATAATCAAATGAATGTCAATGGGGGAGCAGTTTCTTTAGGTCATCCATTAGGATGTTCTGGAGCAAGAATTGTAACTACATTATTGCATACGTTAGATGATAAAGCGGCTAAGTATGGCCTCGCCACGTTATGTAATGGCGGTGGCGGTGCCAGTGCCATGATTATTGAAAACCTAAGTTAAAACACGAATCTATGAGTAATCTATACTTGATATGTTCTATTTGCCTTTTTCAGTTTGTGCATATACAAGCGCAGGATATCATTGATGTAACTTACGTTCGAACGTTTACTACGCTACAGGCAAATTTTATAAAAGTAGCATTAGGACTTACCGTTCCTGTTGAGCATAATGTAGATCTCTATAAGGTGGAGTACACGACCACAGGTTCTGATATGAGATTAGATACAGCTTCAGGCCTATTCATGATTCCTGTTGACTACACTCAATCTATGCCTATAGCTTGTTATCAGCATGGCACTACAGATGGACGAGATGTAGTGCCTTCTAATTTTAATTCTTTCTTTGAGATAGGCGCGGTATTAGCTTCTAATGGTATGGCTGTAGTAGCCCCAGATTTTTTGGGAATGGGAAGTTCTCGTGGATTTCATCCTTATGTGCATGCTGAGACCGAAGCAACTGCTGCTGTTGATATGATAAGAGCCTTACAAACCTATATGGCAGAGAATGAGCTCGCTTGGAATAAGCAATTGTTTATAACGGGTTACTCTCAAGGGGGACATGCTGCGATGGCTTTGCATAAATATATCGAAGAAGAGATTCCTGGTGAATTTCAAGTTACGGCCTCTTTGCCGATGAGTGGTCCATATAGTTTGTCGGGTGTAATGATTGATCTCGCTTTCGGAAATGAAGAGTTTAATTTTCCTTCTTACCTAGTTTACAGCAGTCGTGGGTTAAAAGAGATTCATCCAGATCTGTACAACGATGAAAGTGAATTATTCAAAGAAGAATTTCTCGATGATATATACAGATTTACAACAACTGGAAACGGTACAACAGAATTAAATCTCGATCTTGTAGAAGCTTTATTGATCAACTATGGGGCTGTTCTGCCAGGACTAATCTTCAAAGATTCCGTTCTTCAGGTGCTTCAATCTCAACCAGAACATCCATTCAATCTTGCATTGAAAGAAAGTGATCTATATGACTGGACTCCTCAAGCGCCTGTATATATGCTCTATTGCGAAGGAGATGACCAAGTGCCATTTCGAAATACTATAATCGCAGATTCAACAATGAATGCTCGTGGCGCGATCGATGTCAGTTCTAAGGAAGTATCAGGAGGTCGTGATCTCGATCATGGGCAGTGTGCGATCCCAGCATTGAATGAAGGCATCCCTTGGTTACTGTCTTTTATGCAAACAACGCCTACTACAGATATTATAAAAATAGCAGGATTACGATTAGCTCCTAATCCTGCGGATCAGAATTTCACAATACAGAGTGAGCAAACTATCGAAAAATTACTCATAACCGACCTTTCAGGTCGGACGTATGAAATTGGAAATGGAGCGAATTCTAATTTCAATATCGATACCCATGATTGGGCGAGTGGTATGTATCTCATGTATTTATCTACAGAAGTAGGTGTTGAAGTGAGAAAGGTGATTATTCAACATTGAGACTGCTATAAAAAACGCTACTATCTAAACGCCTTCTCTACTATCTCCGCCTGATCTTTTTCGTGGACTTTTTTGAACCCAGTAGCAGGGGAGGCACTTACTTTTCTTGAGATTACCTCTATGTCAGATCTGCGCCAGAAGCTATTGAGATATTGCCAAGCACCCATATTCTGAGGTTCTTCTTGTATCCACTTCACTTCCATATTTTCGTATTTTTTAAAGATGGCATTCATTTGATCCATAGGATATGGATAGAGTTGTTCTAATCTTACGATTGCCACATCTTCACGTCCCTTTTTCTCTTTTTCAGAGAGAAGATCGTAGTATATTTTGCCTGTACAGATGAGCAGTCGTATGGTGCTTTTGGCTACGGCTTTTGGATCATCTATTACCTCTTGGAATTTATTCTTAGTCTCGAATTCACTCTTATCAGAAACACACTTAGGGTGTCTGAGTAAAGATTTTGGAGACATTATAATTAGTGGTTTTCTAAAAGGCCGCTTCAATTGCCTACGCAATGCATGGAAGAAGTTGGCAGGAGTTGTGATATTCGCAATTGTAATATTGAATTCTGCCCCTTGCTGGAGGAAGCGTTCTACACGAGCACTTGAATGCTCTGGTCCTTGGCCTTCATAACCATGAGGTAGGAGCATTACCAGCCCACTCATGCGTTGCCACTTGCTCTCTGCAGCGGTGATATATTGATCTACGATTGTCTGTGCACCATTATAAAAATCTCCGAACTGTGCTTCCCATATTACAAGAGAATTAGGAGAAGCGAGAGAATACCCATATTCAAACCCTAATACCGCAAATTCTGATAACAAGGAATTGTATATCATAAACTTCCCTTGCTTAGAATCCAATCCATCCAATCGATTAAACTCCTCAAAGGTCTTTGCATTTCTAAATATAGCATGACGATGAGAGAATGTCCCACGTTTCACATCTTGACCACTCATGCGTATATCCGATCCTTCCATTAGAATGGAACCATAAGCCATTAATTCTGCAAGTCCCCAATCTATATGGTTCTCTGCCAGTAATTTTTGCTTCCCTTTTTGGAGCCTTTTAACTTTAGATAATGGAATGAATCCATCAGGTAGGGTCATTAAGTGGTCTATAATCTTATTGATTCTAACCTTAGGAATTCCAGTTGCAGGTGAATCTTGGAAATCCGCTTTGACCTTCGTTTTTCTGAGTTTTCTCCAGTCTTGTTCTGGTTCTTGATAGATATAGGGGAGTGGTTTCTGTTTTACGGAATCCAACCTTGCTTGCAGATCATTCCAGAAGTTATTCTCCAATGATTCTGCTAAATCTTTTTCCACATCGCCTCTCTGAAGCAATTGCTCTACATATATCTCACGTGGATTCTTATGGCTATTGATGAATTCATACATCATCGGTTGTGTAAATTTAGGATCATCGCCTTCATTGTGACCATGTCTTCTATAGCAGACCATATCTATAAATACGTCATTATTAAATTTTTGCCGATATTCTGTAGCAAGCTCTACTGCAAATACCACTGCCTCAGGATCGTCCCCATTTACATGGAATACTGGCGCTTGAACTAATGAGGCAGCTCCAGTGCAATAAGTAGAAGATCTGGCATCATCAAAGTCTGTCGTGAATCCTACTTGATTATTGATCACGAAGTGAATCGTGCCCCCTGTATAGTAGCCTTCGAGTTTACTCATCTGCACTGTCTCATATACGACTCCTTGACCTGCTACTGCAGCATCGCCATGGATTAGTATAGGGAGAATCTTATCAAAATCACTATCATACAGTAGATCTGCTTTGGCACGGCTAAATCCTTCTACGACAGGATCTACAGATTCGAGGTGCGAAGGATT
>JBLIDB010000159.1:0-11619 GCA_047634015.1 Saprospiraceae bacterium | reverse complement strand
AAGTATTAGAAACCTCTATTCGTTTCAGTTGAAATTGAAGACGTGAAATATTTAAATTGAGATTTTCCTCAACTTGATATAGCGCATTCTTCTCCAACAATCTATCCTTCCTCCACTCATTCCTATTATTAATCTGCACAGCAATTAATATCCCAATTACTACCAAGGCGATTTCGCCGATCGCATAAACTAAATACTTTCTGGTCTTTCCACCCTCTAGTAGTCCCTTTCTTATTCTACGGAAGAATGTCAGCATATAGTAAAGATAGGAATCACTGGCGAACTGAATATGAGATCAACGAGAAGTTACACATAATCAGAAGACAACACCCTTTCAGTCTATATATTCTGGATTTCTATTGTCATAAAGCCAAATTGGCCATAGAGATTGATGGGGAGCACCACATCCATAAAAACAGAAATAGTCGGATACCATAAGAACAAGTGAAATCAGCCGATGGGGCGTAAGTGAATTGTGATTTACCAATCTTGAAGTATTAAACAATTTTGAAGCCGTTATTAGATCAATTGAATCTTTTGTCACGTAGAATGGATGTGGTCAGGCTACTCTTTAGGCCACATGTGTGAGATGGCATATTGGGAACATAGATTTTCTCTTGGATATAAATATCTTAGTTTATTTAACTGTTGTCCCGAATGGATGTGGGCAGGCCACCCTTTAGGGTTCAGGGCGCGGGATGGTAATATTGGTACATCTATTGAAATGAAAAAATGAAAATAATGTTGAAATAATATGCTGCGCTTTTACTTTTAACAATAGCTTAATATGTAAGTCTTTCTGCCCAAACCATCACCGGTAATTTATCCCATCTCACCACTCAGGAAATCAAACTGGAAGGCTTTAACGGTTTTAAACTCTATCTCATTTCCACTGGTAAAATCGATGCTCATGACCACTTCCAACTTAATTATTCTAAGTCGGATTATGGAGTCGGATATCTGAAGTCGGCAGATAACAAAACCGCTATTTGTGATATTAAGTGGAGAAGAGATTGAAATAGTAGGAGAGGGATTAAGCTCTACGGAAACGATACAAATTAAAAAAGGAAAAGAAAACCAGTGGTTCGAGCAGCATGCACAAGAGCATCCACTCAGAGAGTAGGCCTTAAGTGCTAGATCTATTTGGAGAAGATCTACACCATGGATTCATTATTTGCAGTGCAGTTAACACCTGCTAATGCTATACTGACAGAAGAGGAGCGCATCAGATCTGAAGATGCTGACTTTTTGAATGATTTACCTAGGATAGTTATGTGCGCTGGTTCCTTCCAAGCAGAAAATTAGTGAGTTTGGTGTCCAATGTTGCACAATACCGCACAGATGAAATTCCTGCGACTTTGGCTGCATTCAGGAATTTGGATTATACAGATGACAGGCTCTATAAAAGTGGTTTGTTAAAAAATGTTACCGACAGTCACTTCTGGCCTATTGAAAACAGTGGTCGTTCTTTGGATTCGGTATTTATAGAAATGAAGATTTCAATCGGCCACATGATTGGAAATCTTGTATCTGATGAGTACAAATTGAATGAAATAACGGATTACTTATTTCGATATTTGGAAAAACATAGCCTTTACAAGGCATCAGAGTACTTAGCTATTAAAGTGTTGACACAGTCCAATTGCACGGTCACTGATGATTTGGCAAAGCAATTTGAATCGTATCGTGCCATTAAAATTGGTAATATAGCACCTGATTTTTTTTAGCGCAGATGTATTAAAAAGGGTATAGCTATAGAGACGCCCAGTCGCTTGTCTGATATTCGATCTACCGACAAAGTCGTCATCTTTGAAGCCAGTTAGTGTCCCAAGTGTGTAGAAGAATTGAGCCAATTACTGCTCCTTTATGAGAAATGGAAATCAAAAGGGGTAGAAAATGTCTTTCTATCCTTGGATACAGATGAAGAATTATTCAAAGCTTTTGCTGGTATATTTCCATTCATATGAGTGTGTGATAATAAGCAATGGGAGAATCAAGCAGTCCGAGATTATTATGTATTTGCTACACCCACGATGTATCTGTTGGATATAGAAAACAAGATTATCCTACGACCAAAATCAGTTAAGTATGTTGATGCCTGGGTAGATTATTCTATTGGGGAAAAAGAAGAATCAAAATAGACGAAGAAACCTTTAAAGGCGGAATTTAAGCTTACACAAATCCTTCTTTTTATTATTACCATATTGATCAGGTATAAAGGAAAAGGAGGGATTAATTTTCTTCGCTCTTGAAGTTCATTTTAGTATTGGGTACAGTTTATGAGCAAAACGCGAATTATATTTTAATCGCCATGTTCTTTCTCTAATTCACAATTAGAAGTTCTTGCGCACCACCTAATCCCTCCAGACTCAACTCAAGCGTTTTCATTATAGAGTCCATATTGACTTCAGGGATATAGGGTGCATAGAAATTACTGTCAGCGAAAGTAAAGACCTCAATGTCCTCCATGCCTTCCCAATCTTTGTGCTTCATTTTTAGCTCTTTTACTTTTTTCATTTCATTTCGAAAGGCCATATGTTCCATCTTCAAAGCTTGAGATAGTTCTTTCTTCCATTTCATCTTTTTACCTTTCTCCAATTCATGCAGTTCAATTATTATTTCCTCAAAATCTGCTTCATCCAGGGTGGACTTTATATCCTCGTCAAGCGTCATTACAATGCCTTTGTCAAACTTATAAAAGACCTTTTCTGCAAAATCTTCATCTGGACGTTTTTTAGAACACGATTTTTTCAGGTTGTCATTCATCTTGAGAATCTTAACTAAGCTTTCTCCCAGGGATGTTGTTTGAGCGAATGACATAGGGATCTTCTTCACAAGGGCCTCTACTACTACAGTATTACCAGGTTTAAAAGATGTGTCTGTCGCATCAACAATTCTTGTGGCCAGATCCGGCTGAATGGTATCTTGACTATTGGTCGCATTCAGAATATTAGCAGCTACATACTCTATTTGATCCTGATTAGCATCGCCATTTACAGCCCTTTTTACAAAGGCATCGTATTTCTCTTATAGGATATCTTTCCCTACTCCATCTCCAATCAGAGAAAATAATCTATCACCCAAGGTGTTCAAGGAAGATTCCAAAAGGTTATTCTGCATTTCTTCAACCTTATTACAGGATTGAAATGGGAATACCAAAAGGATTACTACCAGGATGCAGAATATTTTGGTTGTACTTTTCATAATACTTACAATAATGTGATATTTTAACTTTAGGATATGCTGAAATGTAGACGAAGGCCCTTCAAATCTATACTATTGGAAAAAATCCAGATCCTACCGGTAATTTTTTTTGCAATATCACTCAGGCATATTCAGGAGTGTAGGCCAATACACCGTAGGGAGTCAAATATTAATAGCCTGGCATGAAATGCCGAGTACAGAAATATTGGTTACAATAATTTGGCGCTATTTTTATGAAAAAATCGTAATAAAATAGATTTTGGAATACTTGGTTACCGTAGATATCCTCCTAAAAAAGGGTTGAAAAACAGCTTGCTCCTGAATTTTTTCAACGAAATTTATGGATAAACCAAATCAGAATATCAACATTCAGGGGCTTCGATACAACTAAATTCGTATTGAGAAGATTGTACTGTAATGCAAGCTTGAAAATGTCCTTACTCCTGAATAGGTCCAACATTAGATAAGTTATATGTCTAATAAACTAACAAACGCTAACTTCAGAACCCGTGGATACAACTATTGCCTTATTGACTGTTTTTTAAAGCTTTATTAAAAACCACGCAATATCTTTTCAACTGTCTCCATATCCGCATCAGATATATCAAGATGAAACACGAATCTAAGCTCTTGAGGGCCGAAGGCGCTACAGCCTAATCCTTGTTTTGATAATAGCGATACGCATTCCGTAGCATTCATGCTATCGGCTATTTTAAAGATGACAATATTAGTTCGTACGGGTTTCACAGATTGCACCCAATCGAATGATTCCAAGAGAGTACCGATGTCTTTAGCTCGTGTATTATCAATCTTAAGTCGATCTACATTATGATCTAAAGCATATAAGCAAGCTGCTGCTAAGTATCCTGCTTGCCGCATACCACCACCCATCACTTTTCTAAATCTCCTTGCTCGCTTGATGTCCCCGGCAGTTCCTATCAGAACTGAACCAACTGGTGCGCCGAGCCCTTTGGAGAGGCAGATGGATATGCTATCAAACTGTGCTCCGATAGCTTCGGTAGATTCTCCTGTCTCTACCCATACATTGAATAGTCTTGCTCCATCAAGATGGAGTTTTAGATCTTTCTCCTTACACAATTTAGTTATTGGTGCTATTTCATCAATCGTATAGTAGCTACCACCACCTTTATTACAGCTATTCTCAAGAACCACTAATCGACTTTGAGGTAACCAGTCATAGTCTTCCCTGATATGCGTTTCGATTTGTTGAGCAGTAATCTTTCCATTTTCTCCTGTGATGAGGTTCATCGCCACACCACTATTGAAGGCATAACCGCCAGTTTCATATTGATATACATGACTGTAATGATCGCAGATAACCTCATCAAGGGGTTGTGTATGTATTTTAATGGCGATTTGATTTGTCATCGTTCCTGATGGACAAAAAAGTGCCGCTTCCTTTCCAAACATCGTTGCCATCCGTTCTTCCAATGCATTTACGGTGGGATCTTGTCGAAATACATCGTCTCCAACTACTGCGCTTATCATCGCCTCTAGCATGGCAGGAGTGGGCTTCGTTACGGTATCGGAAATGAGATTGATCATAGTTCTGAATTGAAGAGGGAAGATAGCATTCTTAGGGATTTCTCGATTCCCTTTGACTATAAGAGATGAACTTTGTATTTGGAAGTATTTTATTTACATAAGTGATCGTGTCGATCTAAGGATATTGTAATCAAAGAAGAAGTATATTTGTGGCCGATGAAAAACATTCGAAATTTTTGTGTAATAGCACATATCGATCATGGAAAGAGTACGCTTTCTGATCGAATGCTGGAAGAGACGAGTACGATTTCTGAGCGTAATATGAAAGCCCAAGCGCTCGACGATATGGATATCGAGCGAGAACGGGGTATTACTATTAAAAGTCATGCGATACAGATTTATCATAAGCATTCAGATGGAGAGACGTATACCTATAATCTGATTGATACTCCAGGACATGTTGACTTCTCTTACGAGGTATCTCGTTCTATTGCTGCATGTGAAGGCGCGCTTTTACTCGTAGATGCATCTCAAGGGATTCAAGCACAGACGATATCCAACCTTTATCTGGCGATGGAAAATGATCTTGAGATCATTCCTATCTTGAATAAGGTAGATATGGAGAGCGCGATGATCGAGGAGGTTTCGGATCAGATTATAGATCTAATAGGATGTAATGTCGATGACATCATTCATGCCAGTGGCAAAACGGGTGTAGGTGTAGTTGACATACTTGAAGAAATAGCTAAAAGAATTCCAGCACCCAAGGGAGATCCTCAAGCACCATTGCAAGCATTGATTTTTGATTCAATGTTTAATCAATTTCGAGGGGTTGTCGCCTATTTTAGAATCCTAAATGGCACACTGCGGAAAGGAGACCAAGTTCATTTCGTTAATACGGGTGGAGATTATGTAGCCGATGAGATCGGTGTATTGCAATTAGACCAAATACCTAAGAAAGAATTACAAGCAGGGAATGTAGGATATATTATCACTGGAATCAAAGAATCAAAAGAAGTAAAGGTAGGAGATACGATTACCCTCAAGGACAATCCGTGTTCAACGGGCATAGATGGATTCGAGGATGTAAAGCCCATGGTATTTGCGGGTTTGTATCCTATTGATAATGATGATTTCGAAGACTTGAGAGACAGTCTTGAGAAATTGCAATTGAATGATGCCTCATTGGTTTTCGAACCAGAGACCTCTGTGGCTTTGGGATTTGGATTCAGATGTGGATTCTTAGGAATGCTACATTTGGAGATCATCCAAGAAAGATTATCTCGAGAATTTGATCAAGAAGTAATTACTACTGTTCCCAATGTATCTTATGTAGCCTATACGAAGAGAGATGGAAGTGTAAGTATAAACACGCCAAATGATCTCCCGGAGTTGACTACCATAGATCGTGTGGAAGAGCCATTTATCAGAGCACAGATTATCTCTAAGCCAGAATATATAGGACAGATAATGGGCCTTTGTATGGATAAGCGAGGCATACTTACAAATCAAACCTATCTTACTACCGAGAGGGTAGAGCTTACTTTTGAAATGCCGCTTGCGGAGATTGTATTTGACTTTTATGATAGATTGAAGTCGATAAGTAGAGGATATGCTTCCTTTGATTATTCTCCAATCAATTATCAGGCATCGGATCTTGTGAAATTGGATATAAAGTTGAATGGTGAGTCTGTGGATGCACTATCATCCTTAGTACATAGAACAAAAGCTGAGAGTTTTGGCCGCCAGATATGTAAACGACTTAAAGAATTGTTGCCCCGTCAACAATTTATGATTGCTATTCAAGCGGCTATCGGAGCAAAGGTTATTGCGAGAGAAACCATCTCTGCACTTCGGAAGGATGTCACGGCCAAGTGTTATGGAGGAGATATTTCACGTAAGCGAAAGCTCTTGGAGAAGCAAAAGAAAGGAAAGAAGAAGATGCGTCAGATAGGAAGCGTTCAAGTGCCACAAAAGGCATTCCTTGAAGTGCTAAAATTGAGTGATGGGTAATTATTTGGTCCTCTATTAATGCCCCAAGAGCTCAATTAACTGAAATTTGTCTTATAATAAGAAGAAAAGAGGCCTTATTCGGTATGCTTTCTTAATTTATTTGGATCTACCTATATGCATTTTTATATTCGCATCGGTTTAGGTTCTGTTGTGATGAACGGGACAAACCAAGAGTAAATTTTTAAAAACAAAATATAGATATGTCAATTCAATTGAACAGAACATTGGCTTGTGCCATGTTATTTTTATTCGTAAGTGCTTTAAGCATGAATCTTCATGCACAGGATGCAACGGCTGCAGGGACTTATAATGAAGGTCTTGCTTTATTAAAAGCGAAAAGCTATGACGAAGGCTTAGTCAAGATGGAAAAGGCGCTTGAACTTGCAACCGCTGGTGGAGATGAGAAAATTATCGGATTAGCTAAGAAAAATGGTGCAGTAGCTGCTTATAATGCTGCGGGTGCAAAGCGAAAGGCGAAATCTTATGATGAGGCAATGGCCCTTTATAACAAAGCCGCAGTATTAAGTCCAGATTATTCATCTACTTATGATGGTATCGGAAGGACTTTAGAAGCGCAAGGAAAGAAGCCTGAAGCCATAGAGAATTATCTTAAGGCTGCTACAATGGCTACAACAGAAGGTAAAGCTAAAAGAGCAACGAGTAGGTTTAAGAAGGTTCGAGGTATGGTAGGCAAGATGTTTGTTGCCAAGGATTATGATGGTGCGATTGCTGCTGGAAATGCATTTATCGCAGTGAACGACACAGATGCAGATGTTCACTATTATGTATCAAGATCTCATGCTGAAAAAGGAGACAATGAAACTGCTTCTACGCACATCTCTAAGGCTGTAATGCTTGCTGGTGATGCTACTCCAGCTAAGTATCACTATGCACAAGGATCACAATTGGAAAAATTGGGTAAGAAGGCAGATGCTATTGCCGCATATAAGAAAATTACAGATGCTAAGTATAAAGCACAAGCGGATTATAGAATAAGAGAATTGAGTAAATAAGACTTTAATTCTAACAATTATTAAAAGCCTCATTTCTTCGGAAGTGGGGCTTTTTCAATTATCAGGAATCAATTAATAATGAGCATTTATCTGGTGGTTTATGCTTGTAAAAGCATTGAACGATCAACTGCGAACAATCAACTTAAATGCTTAATTAATCTTTGTTAATATCAATTGGCTTCTCCTTATTCAGCTCAAGGATATCCCAAGTATGATCATGTAATAACTTCGCCTTGGCGAGAAAATGATAGGGAGGCTTTTTGCCCCATTCTTCAGGGCTAATCATAGAAAGTGTCGAAGAGCCATCTGATTTCTCATATAGATAATATGTTTGACCCATAACAGGCACAAATGAACACTGAGCTAGGTAGACTTTCTCAGAGATATCTATCCGATCATGAATTTCTTGTGCTTGTTTTAATAACAGCTCTACTTGATCTTTTATCTGGTGCAGGGATGTAGCTGTTTGCTCATACATGGCACTCATAGCAACTCCTTTTTCCCTGCCTTCATCTATAGGTTTTATGATAGCACCGCCAACTGTATGGGCATAAGGAAGAAGATGAGGATTCTGAGCCACCTTATCAGGGTCAATAGGATTATGTTTCAGTTTGGGCATGTATTTTTTTGAAGAACTTTTTTCTCTTCTTCTAACGTAAATATATTCTTTGCATGAATGGTTGTCAAAATATTCCTTTTTTTGGCGAACAATCTATTATCTAAGCTTCTAAGCCCATTGATTACTAATTTTGTTGGAAGATAGGTGCTAGCGGGTACCCACATGGTATCAAAACAATTATACTCTATCGCTATTTGCAGGACTGTGAAAGCATCTGTCCATGAATCGACATTCTTGGCCGCATTAGTAGAACCCTTCACAAATATTTTCTTCTTCTGCTTTGATCAAATACTTACCTGTCGAGTTACTCTCAAACCCTCCGGGATTGTCAGAAAAGGTAATGATAAAACCTTGATCAATGGCATCACTTGTTATCTCAAGAGTCGGGACAGTTTCGCGACAATATTTGGATGCATTAGAAATTAAGTTTTGCACAACATTAATCATAAGCTTAGGATCAATTCTTATATCTGACATGGGTATTGGACGTACTCCCAATTTTCTAGCGCGTTCCTTATTTTTTTGTTTTGTTTCCAAAGAGGTCTCCGGAGCCTGAAGCAACCTATGCATACGACCTAAGACTTCATCGTTTGTGTACCCCGTCATCCTAGTAAAAGCAGGATTCCATCATATGATGATTGAAGGATCTTCGGGATAATCTATCGGCTCACCAGTTGTGATCAATAGATCGTCATTGGTATTAATGACTACAGATTTGAAAAAGCTACACTGATTGAAATTATAACCCTCACTTTTTATTATCTCTCGAAATAATGTCGAGATTCCACTCTGTGTGAGATGATCCTCATTGCTTTGAAACGGAGTCAACCCTCGCCGCAGGCAGGTCTCCATCCACACAACCACTAGTTTTTGCTTGAAAGTAAGTTCCTTCTGTTGCTTTAAATCCAGGAGTGAGGACCACCTTTCCTCCTGCTTTAAAAGTCACGGCATCAACATCATCTCCAGAGATTAAACTTGATGAAGTGATTAGATTGCTACTTTGGTAGTCAAGTTGGCCTTCGAGGTCTTCTGTCAACGTTACATTAGCGACACAGTATGCTCGCTCCCACACTCCTCTTCCAAAAGTTGCGATTGTGATTCTGCCAGTTTTGGTATCTGGCAGAATTTCTGTTATTGGAACGAGGGGAAGATTATCTCCAACGTCCACCCATGTTTCAGTACCAAAAGTTCTGCTGTATAACGAAATATCGGTCCCAACATAAACTTTGTCAGCGACCACTGCTGCTGAATGTACAACAACATTGGGCACATCAAAACTATAATTAAACCACGTTTGACCAGCATCGCCTGAATAAAATATTTTACTTCCTACAATAAAGCCACCTACTGTAACATAAACAGCACTTGGAGCAGCAGTGTTAATAGCAATATCGGTAACTGTATTATAATTGGCAGAATTTGGAAATCCTGAATTAGAAGATATTTCTGTCCATGATTCACCGGAATTGCCTGAATAATAAACACCTCCAGTCCCAGGAGCAAAAGAATCACCACCAGCGGCATACATCTTTGTTGGATCAGAAGACGAAATGGCCATAGCCCAGGACCCCTTCCTTCCTTTATTAGTGAAGGTGACGCCCTTGTTCGTAGATTTCCAAACTCCTGAGATTCCTTGGGAAACACCTCCAAGGTAAACTATGTTAGAATCCACTGGATGTGCAAGAATATGGGGAAAGAATTCCCAATTTGACAAATAAGTTTGACTTCCATCAGAATACTTCATTCTATGTGCCTGAGTATTCCTTGTACTATAGAACACGTCAGGATCATGTGGACTAAATGATGTTGAAAAGCCATCCGCACCTGTCATGTGGGTAAAGTCCGAAGTTCCCTTAGCTCTGTATTTGACTCCATTGTCTTGTAGACCTCCAACATATTTGTAAGAACTTAGATTGGACTGAGCCAAATGATAAAATTGGCTGATGTACAATCCTTTACTGAGATCTGTCCACGTCGTCCCATCATCTGTACTTCTAAATAAACCACCATCATTATAGGTAAAAAGCCTTTTTGCTAATGGATCATAGGCCAAGTCATGCTGATCGGAATGTATATAAGCAATGGTCAATTCAATGTTTTCATGCCAATAGGTCTTGCTCATGAAAGTGGAAGTGCTGTTGTTCATATTGCTCGATCCCCAAATGTTGATTCCTCCTATGGTCAATACATTTGTGCTAAAGGGACTCGCCGCTATACATAGATCATAGCCAGCTTGATCTACATCATCAGTACCCGCTGGTGAATAGCCTAAAACATTAGGGCTATTTGTTTTTCTGACATAGGACTGCCCGTTGTTTGTTGATTTATAAATACCTTCAAATATACCTGAGCCCGTTGCACCTCCGCATATCGCATAAACATAATCCTTATTTGCTGATCTTGAAGTAATTATTGCATAACGACTACTGCTGGCAGATGTTGGAATATCTAGCACACTAAGGATCAAGATGAAAAGTTGGGGGCTACACATAAATCTTGGCTAATCGATATAGGAAGAATTCTACATTAACAACCCCTCTGAATTGTCTTCTAAGGCCTTTCACTTTGGTATTAAAGGCTTCTGCAGAGGCATTAGTACTTCTATTATTGAAGTATTTGAGGATATGGTTATAGTGGATTTTTATAGTATTTGCTATTGTATAAAATGATTTAAACCCTGATGCTTCTACGTCATTATACCATAGTGCAAGTTTTATATACGCTATCTCTTTTGTCGTCTTTTGTTCAAATATCTTCGATAGCTTTCTGCTTAGCTTATATGCACTTTCAAGGTCGGGATAATATTTGAATAGCAACTCTGATCTATGCCTTTGTGTGGGAGTCCATTTTTCTTGACTTTAAAAAAGTAAATATCTGCTTCGAGCTAATAGTTGCTTATGGTTGTCGCCATTATCTAAGATATTAGGTTTGAAAGTTTGCTTTGATTCTTTGGCTAATTCTCGCTCTACATTCTCTTGATCTATAGCTTCCCATCTGTATTTTATTCGCAATTCTTGCACTGCATCCGAGGCTAATTTCTGTACATGGAAGCGGTCAGAAACAATTGCGGCTGAAGGAAAGCTGCGTTTCGCTATCAGCTCCATGGTGGGAGCTAAGTCTATGGTAATTTCTTCTACTTGACTACGCACTGCGTGTGTTATGCCCTCCAAAACAGATATTACTGTACTGCTTACTGTACCTTTTACCATGGCAGCGAGGGCTCCTTTATTTCCTTTTGCTGCTTTGTTAGTTACGATTGTATAT
>JBLIDB010000158.1:0-11677 GCA_047634015.1 Saprospiraceae bacterium | reverse complement strand
GCCAAAAGCTGGTGGGAAGTAGCCGATAATAGGTTTTTGGCTGAATCCTGATATCCTATTTCACAGTATTTGCGCTGAAATTGGGCAGCATTCCAATAATCTTATTAGGAATAGATGCTAATAGGAACCGATAATTACACTAAAATAATCGAAAGTGCTTTTTCAAATCTTCTGCATATGACTTTGCTATGGGTACCTCCACATCATTGACTGTTACGTACTGAGGTGTGATGTCTTGTACGAAGTCCAGATTTATAGCAAATGACTTATTGGTACGGAACATCCTATCAAATGAGAGCTTGTCAAGAAAATCACCTATAGAACCTCTTATTAGATATTTGTCGGTCTTGGTATTAATCTCAAGGTAATTATCACTCTTTTTAAGGTATGCAATTTCCACTACTAGTAGCTTTACAAATCGTTGATTCACCCTTATAAATATGGAATCATTGAACATGGCAATAGATTCGGAATCTGAATTTTCATTTGTATCGTTAGCAAAATTCGCCATGGCTACTTCTATGGCAGCAAGCAATTGTTCTTCTCTAAAGGGCTTAACAAGATACGCCGCTGGGTTTGTTGCTTTGGCTTCTTCTATTACTTGTGAACTCCCCAATGAGCTCGTATAGATGAAGGGGATGTGAAAGGTTTCTTTAATAGCATGACCTACGTCGATTCCGGTTTTTGGGCTTGCAAGATTAATATCTAAGAGTGCCAGATCAGGAAGATCCTTAGTCAGACTGGTGATCGCTTCTTCATAGTTAGTAACCTGATCTGTAATCTCATAGCCTTGCGACTCCAAAATCATGGCAATATCTTCTGATATTATCATCTCATCTTCTACAATCAATATCTTCATACTACTTCCACTTTGTCTATCTCTTCAAAAATTAGTGAAATATCCGTACCACTGCTTCCATCTATACTAACAGCACCTTTCAATTGTTTAATCCCTAATGTCTTAATTAGTTTTAATCCCAATCCCGATGGCTTATTGATATTCACATCCTCGGGAATTCCAATCCCATTGTCCTTTACAGCAAGTTTAATCTTACCATCGCCTGTTTTCTTAATACTTATTAGGATATTCCCCTCTTCGCGATTCTCAAAGGCATGTTTATATGAATTAGAGACCAGCTCGTTAACCATGAGTCCTACTGGCACGGCAGTATCAATGTCAAAATTGATTTCATTTGCACGAATCGTGTAGTTAATCTTCTTCTGTTCAAAGCCAAAAGAATAAGAAAGATGTTCTATTAATTTTTCCAAGTAGGCTTGCATTGCCACTGTAGTAACATCATCTGACTGATATAATGCTTGATGAATTAGTGACATGGCTTGGACTCGATTCTGACCTTCATTAATACTTGCGAGGACAGCTTCATCATCTACTTTTCGAGATTGTAGATTAAGCAGACTTGATACAATCTGAAGATTATTTTTAACCCTATGATGGATTTCTTTAAGTAATGTTTCTTTTTCCGAAAGCGCCTTTTCAATAATTATATTCTGGGCTTCTATTTCTGTGTTCTTTTCTATAAGTACTTTAGAGAGCGTATTCTTCGAATGATATCCACTGTATACTAATAGTACAATGCAGCCAAGGATTACAGCAAGCCCCATCGCATAGTTTCTTTGAGAAGTAGAGGTGACTGATTCTATTTGGAGTTGACCTAAGTGTGCTTCATTTTTGATTTTTGCCGCATCCATTAAAAGCTGCTGATAGTTATCCTCTATAGTAGCAATCTTTGCATTATTGGATTTATCTCCATACTTGATATCAACATATGCCTCGTGGTCATTCAATGCCTTTTTGTAATTCCCATTTTGCTTATTTATCTTATGCATGAGGTCATAGGCATCTGCCATATGCATCGATAGTGATTCCGATTGCCCTATATCGAGCGCCTTTCGGGCATATGCTTCTGCATTGGATATGTCATCGGACTCCAAGTAATAGAGTCCATATTGAATAGCATGAAGCATATTGCTCCTGGGATCATTAATTGTGTTTAACAGCTTGGAAGCCTTATCACAATGGTAGCCTGCTTTGGATAGATCTCCCAATAGACGATTACAAACACAGAGATTAGAATGATTCCTAGCGATTCGCTCCGTATCATTGCGTTCTGTGGAAATGATTAAAGATTGCTCTAATTGCTCTCTTGCCTTCAGCGGTTGGTCTAATGCCAGAAATGCCTGAGCTAAGTTATTCCTTAATAAACCTTCTCCCATTCGCTCCTTAAACGCTATACACAACTCTAAACCCACTTCTGCATATTCTCTTGCTTTTTCAGGACGATTTTGCTCCAAGAATATACCAGCTAGGTTGTTATGGGGCTTAATCATACCAAGCGTATCTCCTACCTCCTGAGCGAGTTTTAAAGATCGGATATAATGATCTGCAGCAAGAACATTGTTGCCCCTATCATTATAAAATATCCCTAAGTAGTTATGGGCCTTGGCTTGGAGGTTTTTATCTCCTAATTCTTCAGATAATGTTAAGCCTTTTTCAAGATAATCTAGTCCTACATGCAGATCTCCCTGCTTATTCCGATTATGCCCCAGATTTATATATGCTCGAATCCTAAAATTCATATTCTCCATAGCAAAAGAACTGTTCAGGGCCCTTGCTCCATAGTTATTGGAAAGACTTGTGTCTTTCTGATATGATTCATTCGCAAGATTTAATAACTGCTCTGCTGATAGCATATCGCTATTATTAGCAAGGATTTGCCCAGAAACATCTTTGTCCAATTGGATGTCAAATACACTCGTCTCTGCCAGAGCATCAAGGCAACATAAGATCAGCAACATAGCCGTCAGTCCTACAAGAAACGAAACACGTACTGTCTTAAAATTCATCTATAATTCATCTATAACCGAACTCCTTATGAAATCTACATCCACAAAGAAGCATAATAAAGCAAGAAGCCATGCTCACTTACTGTAAATGACGAATATCGGATTATTATGATGAAGTAAAAGAAATCGCTTATTATTTTAGCCTTTTAGGCCAATTTTGCCTTTTAGGTCAATTTTGCAAATCAATTTACCACGCTATCTCTAGCTTACAATGATCCTGATTGTGCTGCTAAATTAAAAAAAGGGTACTTGAACCAATAATCAAGTACCCTCCAAGTAAGATGTCCGCACATTGTGATTACGCTTCAGATAGAAGGGTAATCAAACTGTTATTTTTATAAAATCAATCCGAATAAAAGAACGCATTCGATCTACCTTGAATCCTCAATGTGTGTTCTTGTACGGATAGACAATTGACATTGCTCAATAATCCCTATAAATATATCTCCTTGATCAACAGCATATCCTGGTAACATTACAATGCCCTGTCCTGCTCTTAATTCTAAGAAACCTTGAATAATAGTATTTATAGTAATATCCTGTCCAGCTCTCAAGATCTGTAATGGAGAAATAGCATCTAATAGTGCTGCATCAATATCAATATTGCTATTTAAACAAGAAGCCATATCACAAGAACCTTCTGAGGCCTTAGATAGAGACAACTGACTGTACCCTAAAATAGAATCCGTAGCAGAAAGTAGTTGGACACTTAGAGTTCCTGCGGTAGCGGTAGGGGTAAAATCAATTATTATACGTGCTCCATCTTCAGAAATATTTACTCCGCTTCCTGAATAGCTCCAATTAAATGAATCCACATTGAATTCAACGGGTACGCTATAAAGCATTCCCGAAATCGCTGGGCAGAATGCTCCACTTCCAATTATCTCATGAGTCGATCCAGGAAATGGTAGTACAGTAACAAGAGCATTACATACTGTAGATAAGTCCGCTTCATCCGTTACTGTCATTGAAATCATATTGTCTCCCAAATCAGAAATTGAAAAATCATCCTTACTAAGATTTAGTGACTTCAAACTACAGTTATCAGTACTTGCATTATTAATTTGATCCACAGAAACTGTGCTTTGATTAATAGCATCCAATGTTATCTCAATATTCTGACACTTCGCCACAGGTTTGATAGAGTCAATTACTGTTACTAGCGATTGGCAATTTGAAATATTATCATAGTCATCCTTTACCGTTAGCGTCACATTATTTTGTCCTATGTCCCCACAATCGAAGTCAAGTATGTCAGAACTCATAGATTGAATGCCACAGGCGTCTATAGATCCATTATTGATCTCAGGAGCCGTTATAGTGGATAATCCATTAGAAGCGAGGTAAACGTCTATATTCCTGCACGTGGCAGAAGGGCTTATTGTATCTAATACGGTTACTACAGATGTACAAGTTGATATGTTCCCATTTACGTCGATAATGGTCAGAATAATATCATTCTCTCCAATAGCTGTGCAAGTAAAATTCAATGTACTAGCATTGTAAGAAATAATACTACAGGCATCCACAGAATTATCACTTAAAGATGCTGCACTGATACTCCCTATTCCAGTATCACTTAGATACAAGACTGTATTATTACAATTTGCAGTAGGACTAATCGTATCGATCACAGTTACAGTAGATGAGCATGTGCTTAGGTTATTGCTGTCATCCATTACGCTCAGAATCACATTATTCTCTCCAACATCATCACAATAAAAATCCACCAGATTTGCACTAATACTATTTATCATGCATGCATCTGTAGAAACATTGTTAATAAGCTGCGGAGTTATTGAGCCTGTACCCAGGCTATTGAGATAAAGACTAACATTCTTGCATCTTGCACTCGGACTTATTGTATCGATTACTGTTACAATGGACGTACATGTTTTTACATTATTTTCATCATCTGTGACAGTTAGAACGACATTATTAGTACCCGTTTCGGAACATGTAAAAGCAAGTGGCGTAGCACTTAATGATATCCCCCCGCAAGCATCATTAGAGTCATTATTGATAGACTGGGAAGTAATAATAGCTGTACCGATTTCACTTAGATATAAATCTATATTCTTACAATTCGCAATTGGACTAATCGTATCAATTATTGTAACTATCGATGTACACATACCTATATTTCCATTCCCATCTGTAACTGACAATACAATATTATTATTACCAATATTTTGACAATTGAAATTAATAGAACTAGCTGCGTAGGAATTGTTGCCACAAGCATCTGAAGAATTATTATTCAAATCAACAGGCGTAATCGATGTAGTCCCGCCAGAGTTTAAAAACGCATTGATATTTTTGCATTGAGCCGTGGGACTAATTGTATCGATCACAGTAACAACTGACGTGCATTGCGTTGCATTATCATTGTCATCTACCACTGTCAATATCACATTATTTGTTCCTATATCTCCACAACTAAAATTTAGAATATTGGCGCTAAACGATTTAATATTGCATGCATCATTAGAATTATTATTTACTTCTATTGGTATAATACTGCCTGCACCATTGGCATTAAGATAGACATTGATGCTCTTACAATTAGCAACGGGACTAATGGTATCCAATACCGTTACTACAGATGTGCAAGTCTTAATATTATCGTTGTTGTCTGTAACAGATAATATGACATTTTTCATACCAACATCAGCACACGAGAGACTCAGAATATCAGTACCAAAAGACTTAAGCCCACAAGCGTCTGCAGAATTATTATTAAGTGATTGAGGAATTATAGAGACCGTTCCCGCTGAACTTAGAAAAACATTTATACTCTTACAACTGGCTGTAGGGCTTATTGTATCTAATACAGTAACTATTGAAGTACACGTTTCGAAACTGCCTGACAAATCCGTAACAGTTAGAGTAACCGTAGTTTGAGAGCTACTGTTACAATTAAAGTTTTCAATATCCAAGGACATACTCTTTATACCACAAGCATCACTACTTCCATTATCTATAAAGGAGCTATCTATTTGAAATACTCCACTCGCATTTGTGTAAATAGATGTATCTCTACACACAGCAATCGGATTAGTATTATCAAGGGAGCCTATCACTTTGAAATCATATAACCCTTCGTCATTATCATTGCTTACTATGTTAACAATCACACTATCCTTTCCTGACAAACTGGTCTGAAACGCTATTTCTAATAAAAGAGAATCACCACAAGCTATCGTGTCTGGAAAATTAAAATCATCTCCATTAAATATAATACCACCTTGAGTCAATTCTATTAATGAGATCGTGTCTAAGACAATGTAATGTTGTCCAATATTTCTAATATAGAAACTATCAATTTGACTATTACAGGATTCTCCGAAGTCAGTACCATCATTAATATCAGCATTCAGATCTCCATCTAAAATAGTTATTCCTGACTTATAAGTTACCGCTATCTCATGACATACAGCATCCTTTTCAAAGGCTCCAATGTCTAAATGCTTGCCTTTTGAGGCATCAAGTCTCTCTAGGATTAAGGCATTAGCGGAATCATCTCCATTATCAATAGCAGGAGAGCCACATTGTAATCGTAAATCCCCACCGGAGCTAGCACCAACGCCAGTATTGGGTGTATTAATTTCAAATATAGGATCTATTCCTGAACCACTCGCTCCGACCAAATTACTTTGGTTATTATGAATGATTGACGTTTGACCCAGTCCATTTCCCAGTAAGTTGTAACCTCCATCCGTAAAACTCCCTGCGCTAAATATATCTGCCCCTAATCCACTATCAGCGTTGAGCGCTATAATGGAATTAGTTATAAACATAGTACCACCATTATTCACACCTCCTCCCTTGGAAGAAGTTGAGATTGCACTATTTCCACTAATGGTCACATTAATCAATGTAAGGTCACTGGCGTTATAAATCCCGCCGCCCGAAGCAACACTAGAACTTGAAAAAGCAGCATTCCCACTAATTACAGAATTGGAGAGTGTCAGGGTTCCCTCATTATATACTCCTCCACCTTTACCAGATTGAGGAGTCGTTGAATCATCTACTTTACCATTTCGAATCGTTAGTCCATCAATATGGACTGTTACACCAGCATTTACATGAAATATACGATCTAAATCTTGTCCATCAATAATGGTCTTATCTGCATTATTACCCATAATGGTAAGACTCTTATCCAAGATAATAGGTCCACTTATTAAATCTAAACTGAGTCCATCCATTGAGGCGTCAAAACGTATCGTATCACCCGAACAAGCCAGGGCTATTGCGTTACGGAGTGAACCGACCTCTTCTAAATCTCTTGAATTGGTAACCATTATTGTACCTGGGAAAGCATGTCGTTCATATGCACCTATATCTACGACTCCATTAACAAGACGTGGGGCATTAGCTAAGTCATCATGTCCCAAATCCAATCCCATAGTATCCTTGCCATTATCAATAGCTATAGATCCACACATCAAGCGCAAATCTCCTACAGATGTAGGAGTCGTCGATGGTACATTTACAACAAATTGAGGATCTAATGGAACAGCAGTTGTGCCTAGGAGCGTACTAGTAGTAAAATCATTATCTACCGAAGTGGTATCTCCGATTAGATTATTACCTTCATCAATGATATTCGCTGACAATGAGCTATAAATATCAGGTCCAGAACCATCATCCAAATTTCTGGCAACAATGGAATTAGTAATTTCAAACGCTCCGTCATTTTTAACACCTCCCCCAGAAGTTCCTGCGGAATTACCAGAAATAGTAGAATTGATAATCATTGCAGATCCAACATTAGTTAAACCTCCACCCGCCTCACCAGCCTTATTTCCTGAAAGTATAGAGTTCCTAGAAACTAAAGTCATGGGAGTGTAGATGCCGCCTCCATCCGTTGTAGCGGTATTTCCAGAAATGATTGTATTGCGTAACTCCAAAATACTAGCATTATAAATAGCTCCACCTCGCTTGTCTTTTGCATTAGGTCCTGAAGCAAGACCATTTTGTAATCGAAGACCATCAAGTATAATGCTTCCTCCTGTGATTTCAAAAATCCTATCTATTTGCTGACCATCTACAATCGTTTTGCTAGCATCATTGCCGATGATCACAAGATTTTTATCCAATAATATTTGTCCACTTATCAATTTTATAGCATCTCCATCTAAAGAGGAAGAGAACATTATCGTATCTCCCATACAAGTTAAATCAACTGCATTACGTAAAGTACCGACACCACTATCTTGATTAGAAAAAACGATTGTTATTCCTGGAAATGCGTGTCTTTCATACGCTCCAATGTCTAATTTATTAACATATCGCGGTTGTCCAGCAAGATCTGTTTCTCCTATATCTACATCAAATGAGGCCTCTGCCGTATCAATAGCTGAAGAACTACAATTTAATCTAAGGTCTCCTTCGGTATTGGGTGTGCTTAAGGGAACATCTAATACAAACAATGGATCAATCGGAATTGACTCTGTACCAACTTGATTCCCATTAGTTCCATTTACTATTTCGGATTGCCCCTTTCCAATTCCAATAAAATTATAGCCTTCATCCGTATACAACGTTGTATCTCCAAATAAGTCAGGACCAAATCCCAAATCACTGTTGCCGGAAACCATCGAACTATTAAGACTGACAATACCGACTTTATTATTAATTCCACCTCCCTTCATTGGCGTGGAATTTCCAGAAATAGTACAGCTTGTAATATGGGTCTCCCCAAAATTACAAATACCCGCTCCTCCTAAAGAAGCTACATTTCCAGAAACAACCGTATTTATTACTGTAGAAGCCCCTTCTTCATCATTAGATATCCCACCACCAATATCTGCGGTATTTCCAGAAATGGAGCAATTCATAATAGTCACAATGTTAGCATTCAATATCCCGCCGCCACTATTGGAAGCTATATTTGAATAAACATTAGTAGTCGTAATCTCAGCCAAAGAGCCATTATAGATACCTGCACCATCAACTGCGGAATTACCCCATATTTTCGAATCTAAAGTCTCAACATCTCCGCTCGATTGGTTATAAATCCCTCCTCCATCAACCGAGGAAATATTCTGAGAAATAACAGAATTAAAAAAAGTAGCTGTTGAAAAATTATTAACTCCTGCGCCATTCATAGCATGATTGAATGATATCATAGCATTAACAATAGACAAAATCCCAAACAAATTATAAATTCCTCCTCCTCCATTACTAGCCGTATTTCCAGTTACAGTGGTCTCCGCAATTGTGGCCTCTCCAAACTGATTATACAATCCACCTCCATCATATGCAGTATTCCCAGAAATATTACAATTAAATAAAACTGCTGAGGCATTGTTCAGTATGCCGCCTCCGTTACCAGTCGCAATATTTCCAGATATAAGGGAATTTGTAAAATTCAACGATCCATAATTATTATAAACACCCGCTCCTTCGTTCGCTGAATTCTTAGAAATTTCTGTATTAATACATCTAAGTGTGCCCTGTTCAGTGCAGTTAATTCCACCACCCACATTACTTGCTATATTCATTGAAACTTTAGTCAATTCTAAAGTAAGAACTCCTCTATTCAATATTCCGCCACCGGAGTCATCTGGAGTTACAAACCCTGCAGCTGAACCATTTTGAATCTTAACCCCATAAATCAAAACGGTTATACCTTCTGATATTTCAAATACCCGGCCATTTTGTTGACCATCTATAATCGTATTGCTAGTATCATTTCCGTATATATAAATGTCTTTATCTAATGTAAGCTGACCACTCGTCAATTTTATAGTGTCACCATTAATTTCACTATCAAATCGGATCGTATCCCCCGATTGCGCCGTACTAATAGCATCACGTAGCGTATTAGCTCCCGTATCGCCAATATCCGATACTACAATCGAAGCTGCACTTACTTGGACTGCAAGTCCAAGTAGAAGCATACTCAGAAGATTATATATAATTCTATTCATCGGTATTATTGGCAGTTCGGTAATATTTATAGAATCAATATTTAATTCCAGAAGTCAAACACTCTTTCAAATAATGATTCTTCAATGAGCATGATTAAAACTCTTATAAATTCAACATTAAAAAATCAACCTCTTCGTCAGTAATCCTGATTCTGTCTCAACGGATAAAATATAAATAGCGGAATCTAAGCTTTCAACAGGTAGTCGATTCAAACCTGAGAGCATATAACCTTGAGAGATCACTTTTCCATTTATAGCACTTACTTGGTATTTATATACGGCCTTGTTCCCGCTAAGCATTACAGTCGCTTGACCTCCCAAAATTGGGTTTGGCCATACTGTCATTTCTGAAGCCATTCCTAACTGCGGGGTTGTGACCTCTTTCTTCAAGTAACTCCTCTTACTTGAAGAACGTTTCTTCTCAAAGTTATCATCGCATCCGATCTGTATCTCATCGATGTAATGCACCGATGGTACAAAACTATCTTCAGCACTTATCTCAATACTAAAGGATTCTAATTTGGATCCTAATTCCTTCATGGTAACAGCAGCAGCAGAGGCATCAGATGAATCATCGGGGTTGATCCACATGTGCACCTCTTCTGCTCCTGCCTGATCAACATTGATCTGTAAGAATATCTCTGTTGTTTCGTTTGCAGCAATCTCGCCCAATGTCTGGTCTTCTAAGTAGAAGCTACCCTCTGAGGAAACACCAAATGATAGGTCTCCTAAGGACATATCCATAGCTCCACGTCCTGATACCCGTTCCAATAAAATGGAAAATGATAGTGTACTTGATCCGCTAAGATTTGCATTAAATTCCCTTGTTATGTGGACTGTAGTTCCAGCAGCATTTAATACACCTATTTTATTTCCTGCTCCGGCTGATAGCGAACCGTTCAAGATAGATACTTGGCTCGATGCATCCTCCTTTTCTATATTCCAGTTTCCAGTCCATCCGCTTCCTCCAGATGCTTCTTCTAATATTGTCTCAATCCCATAATCAAATGACTCTGATACTTGTGCACAAGCTTGTACTTCGATTACAGTTATAAGTAGATCTTCTATCTCTCCTTCTATATTTTCTTGGCAAGCGTTATGGATTCTACCATAGTGCATGACCACTCGCATCCGATAAGTACCTGCATTCCAATCCTCTATATCCAAGGCTACATTCGTAGGATCAAGACTCCTTCCTTCATATAACAATTCTCCATTGTCATCGAAGTCTCCATCTCCATTGATATCTATATATACATTTGTGGATAGTTCTTTTATATCATCTATATATTCTGGAGTAATAAGAATTGAATGTGAGATCCCTTTTTCTAATTCATAGGTGCTTGTATTATAAAGTTCCAGAGAAGAGGACTGTCCATTAGAGTAGGATATGCCATCTAATGCTATCGTTGAGATCCACTCCCAAGTGGTGTTATAATCAGGGGTACAATACTCCATCTCATCACATCCATCTGGGATGCCATCATCATCACTATCCATGCTGTCATCTGATCCAGGGCATACGTCCTGGCTATCACAGACGCCATCATTATCGCTATCATTTGGATCTTCAGGACATGGATCTTGTTTATCACAAATACCATCGCCATCACTGTCTACATCTCCTGCATCTGCACAAGTACAGGGTCCACAGTGATCTCTATCATCTACAAAATCTCCTATACCATCAAAGTACTTTCCAAGTTGTCCACAGGTACCCCGTATCGTTGCTGTATTCCCACTCATATAAAAGTGGCATATCCGAATCTTATCTTCTCCATCAGGCGTACAAGAAGTACACGTTGGACTATCATCACAGCCATCTGGAATGCCATCATTATCAAAATCTCGAGTATCATCAAACCCTGGAC
>JBLIDB010000157.1:0-11780 GCA_047634015.1 Saprospiraceae bacterium | reverse complement strand
GTGTAAACATCTGCCTTGTACCCTCGGATCTGGTACTTCCCAGAATAGGTCTTGATACGTTTCCATCACGCCAAGATAACACATTACAATATTTCTATATGTTTTGGTGCGTTCGCCCTAACTACTTTCAAATATCCAATCTTTTGTAGTAATAATTTATAAGTGAATTCAGCACTTACATCATTTATTACTTCATAGAGGAATTTTGAATCTCTATGATCTGGTCCAGTTGGACCAGTATAATATGCTATAGTGGAGAAGTCCTTTGGTGATCGGATAACAGCATGCTTATCTCCAATACTATTGAGTAAGAATTCATAAGCAGGCTTTATCTCTTCCGTCGTTGATTTCTCTTTTATAAGCTCCAAGTATTTTTTATCAACTTCCTTCCAGCTAACATTATCAGAATATAATGAAGTTTCTTTTACTTTTTCCAATACAGGTCACTAATTGTTAAATCTACAGCTTGGCTTTTGCAAGAACTTGAAAAGATTATACCAGCGACGACTATTATATACTGTATTGAATTCATTCCAATTGGTTTTTTGAAAAATATTCTCTGGTTATTACTAAAGGTAATCCTATTAGAATTAATGCAATTGTATTTATCAAGATAACATTGTACAGCGCACCATAATAAATAGCAATAGAACTATCGATTCCAAACCAAGTAAGTAATCCCGTCCACATCGCATAATATGCCTAAGCTTCTTTGTCCCGAAATGCATTCTCAGATATAAAAAAGATTAGAAAATGGAATCCAAAAATGGTTCTTCCAATAATTCCAAAGAGCCAATTTTTAAATAAAAGGACTGCTTTAGAAAACTGATGTCCTTCAAAAAAAGTCTCTTGAGAATAAGAATTATGCAGTTTGAAGAAAATTGAATTTCCTGCAATGGCTATAAGCAGACCAACCATAATGGTAAGGAAATTCGCTCATGTTAACCATTTTGCCAAAAAATGAATCGTGTATCTACCATGTGCGTTTTGTAACATCATTTGAGATAGTAATTTTAGAATAACACAATTTTGCCGTACTGCTGATTGCATGCTAAGCTATTCGACCTAAGGTCTAATCTTCTATAGTGTTTCCGAAATATAGCAGATTGCGGATGGTCTCCTATTCCGCCGAATTTGGCCCCCTCAATCATAGCGTAAAATTCATTAGTCTTTGCTTCCTTTGATAAAACTATATTTTCAAATTTTCGAGCTGAACGTGGGGAAATAGGTTTTCCTTCTTCCGTGTTATACCATGTTAATTCTGTTGGTAGCAAGAAACTATTATTTTTCTGCCATTCTGTATATCTAATCCACTTGACAGCATCACTTTTCTTACCGCTGAAATATGTAACGGTATACCCCAGCCATTCCATGTTATACGTATCTGGATTATAATGCAAGAAATATTCGTCTTCTGAACTAATGCCTATACCTGCATTATATGATATCTTAATTCCTGGATATGTAACGCCTTCATATGAAAGTGGAGTAGAAGTGGCATAGTTCATTCCTGGATCCCCAATCAAAAAGGCATGGCATAGAAGTAGGACATCAGGTTTTTATAGAAAACAGGTTTCCCTTTATATGAAGTGTCAGCCTTGACCCATGTTTGTGCGCCATCATGACCCATAGTGAAGTTTGAGCCTTCGATATACTCCCTTCTATTATGGAGATCTACGGTTTGCTTTTCTAGTCCTTTGTCTGTGACGATATCATAGGACAATTTTCTTTGCTCCTCCCAATAATCTATTCTTCCATGAGTGAGAAATACTTTGGAGAGCATTTCAGGATATTCTATTTCATTTGAATTTTGCTCTTCATGCTTTTTAGTACTGGAGAATAGGATAAAAAATGTAAGAAGTAAGGCTAATTGTTGCATATATAGTAAACATACAAGGATCATAAGGGGTGAGGACTTTCTCCGTAATCATTTTTATTGTTTCTTCGCGGACAATTAATACAACATATAAGATGACAGGAGAAATACAAACAGAAAAAGGCAATATGAAGGTGGAATTCTTCGAAAAGGATGCTCCAGGAACCGTAAAAAACTTCGTTGATCTTGCTAAAAAAGGATTCTACGACGGTCTTACCTTTCATAGAGTGATTCCTGATTTCGTGATTCAGGGAGGTTGCCCTGATGGTACGGGCGGCGGCGGCCCTGGATACAATATTCCTTGCGAATTAGAAGGAGAGAATCAGCATCATGAACGTGGAGTATTGTCTATGGCACATGCCGGAAGAGATACAGGAGGATCTCAGTTCTTCGTTTGCCATAGTCGCAATAATACAGCGCATTTGGATAGGAATCATACGTGCTTTGGAAAGGTAGTAGATGGCCTTGATATTATCGATGATATAATAGGAGGAGATAAGATTCTAAAAATTGTAATTGAAGAGTAATCCTTGAAAGGTATAATCATTTTAAAAGCACCAGTAATTCACTCGTATGAAAACATTTAAGAGGGTATTGCTGGTGCTTTTTTGTTTATATGTTATAGTTTGTATGGGGCTTTATTTTATTCAAGATTCCATAATATTTGATGCGCATTTGTTAGATGAAGATCATCGCTTTCGTTCAGGGGAAGAACTTAAAATTCCAGTAGCTAATAATATTAGTCTAAGTACTTATCACCTTCCCATTGATAATCCGAAAGGAGTTATTCTCTACTTTCATGGCAATAGAGGTAATATTAGAAGATGCATTAGACAAATAGAAAGATTTGCTCCTGAGGGTTACGAATTATACATGCCTGATTATCGTGGATATGGCAAGAGTGATGGTCTGATTTCTAATGAAAAAGACTTTCTTCAAGATGCTCAGAAAATTTATGATTATATAAAATCAAGACATCCTGAAAATCAAATTTCAATTGTTGGGTATTCTCTTGGTACAGGACCCGCTACTTATATATCCGCTAACAATACTCCTCAAGAATTGATTCTTGTTGCTCCGTTTATCAGTTTTGTAGACTTGAAGAATAGATGGTCAAGTCTAATCCCTAATTTTCTACTAAAGTATAAATTGAATAATAGGAAGCACATTCTTGAATCAACATGTCCTATTACCATTTTACATGGTACTGAAGATGAAGTTATTCCATACGACTCTTCTGAGTCGCTTGAAGCTTTGGATCCAGAGAGAATCGACTTGATAACTTTGCAAGGAGAAGGACACAGAGGTGCTATATTTAACGGGAATATAAGAACCTCTATAATTCAATAACGATACTTTCTAATCAGCACGCTATTGAGTCTAATGATTCTCTTGCTTCTTGAATAGACTCTCTCCATTCGGAACCTTTCCCGGCGTCATCTGCGTAATCTTGAAGGGATTATAGTTCATCCATATAGTCATCAAGAGCTTCTTTGAATTCTTGACATGAGGCAGGATTTGTAGGATCTACGTTTGCAAGAGCGTTCGTGATTCTTTCAGTGGCGTTTGTAAAAGTTTTTTCTAATGTTGCGTCTTCACAACTACTGCTATTTCCTCAAGAATAAAAAAGAACTAAAGCTAGGATTGCAAGAATAAATAGGGAATTATAGAATCGCATTTAATTGATTTTTTAGTGATTATGGAACTAAGAAGAATCAAATGCATATCATAAGAAATAGGGCTGCAAATTTGATCCCTAAAAAGTGAAATTCTTAACCGAAAATACTCATAAACAGTGAGTGAGATTACGGGGAATATTTATTTGAGGTTCACAAATGGAGCTTTAGTGATAGTTGCTGGTAATTGTTTTTTTCTAATTTGAATCAATACTTCAGTACCTTTCTTGTGGTATGGTACTTCGACATAACCCATTCCTATCCCTATGTCCAACATAGGAGAAATAGTGCCGGATGTAATCTTTCCAATTATTTTACCATCCGAATTTAGAACATCATATCCTTGTCTTGGAATTCCTTTATCCTGCATCTTGAGGGCTACAAGCCGTCTCGTAAGTCCAGTTTCTTTTTGTGTCTGCAATTTCTCTTTTTGTATGAATTCGTGATTCCACTTTGTAATCCACCCGAGGCCAGCTTCCAGGGCAGAAGTTGTATTATCTATATCATTCCCATAAAGACAATAACCCATCTCAAGTCTTAGCGTATCACGGGCGCCAAGGCCAGCAGGAGCAACATCAATATCTGAATCAATATTAAATATAGCCTCCCATATTTTTGACGCACTTCCTGTGGGCACGTATAATTCAAATCCTCCTGAGCCTGTATATCCTGTCGATGAAATAATCACATCATCAATACTGGCTATACTTCCTTTTGTAAAATGATAGAATGCTATTGCCTCAAGGTCCACATCTGTGATATAAGAAAGAAGAGCAGCAGCATTAGGTCCTTGAACCGCAATCAAAGCAATCTCATCCGAGATGTTGCTCATGTTGGCCTTCATCGTATTATGACTCGCTATCCAATCCCAATCTTTGTCAATATTAGAAGCATTGACTACGAGCATGTATTCTTCTAAATCGGTTCTGTAGATGATCATGTCGTCCACAATTCCAGTGCTATCATTGGGAAGACAACTGTATTGAGCATCTCCAATTTCAAGAGTAGATGGATCATTACTACTTACAAAACTTAATAACTCTAATGCCTTCGGACCAGAAATGATAAACTCACCCATATGACTCACATCAAATACGCCAACACTGTTACGCACGGCAAAGTGCTCATCTCCCAAGGTGCTACCATACCGGACAGGCATTTCCCATCCAGCGAATGGGACCATCTTTGCTCCCATCGCTATGTGCTGTTCGTATAATGCGGTTTTTTTCATAATTTTAGTCTTGAGCTTTTCTAAGCGCAGCGCTTATAGAAAGATTAATCATACTATACTTCAGCAAGTTCGATATCAGTGACATAAGCACTAATTGGCGCACAAGTACAGATGAGATTCCGATCACCATGAGCATTATCAATTCTTCCTACTGCTGGCCAGAATTTGTTTTCCCTCACAAAAGGTAATGGGAAAGCTGCTTCTTCTCTTGAATAAGGCAAATCCCAAGAACTCGCAGTAAGTATATTAATAGTATGCGGAGCATTGACTAATGGATTATTCCCTTCTTCTAAGTCCCCATCGATAACAGACTGTACTTCTTTTCGTATCTGGATCATAGCATCGCAGAATTTATCCATTTCTTCTTTAGTTTCACTCTCAGTGGGTTCTATCATCATCGTTCCTGCCACAGGAAATGATACAGTAGGAGCATGGTATCCGTAATCCATTAATCTTTTTGCAAGATCAGCAACTTCAATTCCAGTTTTTTTGAAGGCCCGGCAATCTATAATCATCTCGTGAGCACATCGCCCATTAGGGCCGGTATATAATACCGGATAATGATCTTGTAATCTTTGTTTCATATAGTTGGCATTAAGAATCGCCAACTCCGTTGCAGCTTTTAACCCATCAGGTCCCATCATTGCGATATAGCCATATGAGATCGCACATATACTGGCACTGCCATAAGGTGCGGAAGAAATCGCATTTATAGCTTGGTTTCCACCTACTTCTATCATAGGGTTTCCGGGCAGAAAAGGTGCTAATTGTGAAGCGACACCGATAGGTCCTACGCCCGGGCCACCGCCACCATGGGGAATACAAAAGGTCTTATGCAAATTCAAATGGCATACATCCGCGCCTATAAGACCCGGATTTGTTAATCCTACCTGGGCATTCATATTTGCACCATCCATATAGACTTGTCCGCCATATTCATGAATCGTATTACAAATGTCTTTGATGCCCTCTTCATACACGCCATGAGTAGAAGGATAGGTTATCATCAATGCGGATAATGTATCCGCATATTGTATAGCCTTGGTTTTAAGATCCGCGATATCTATGTTACCCTGTTCATCGCAATTAACGATTACCACTTTCTGACCAGCCATCACAGCACTTGCGGGATTGGTACCATGAGCAGAAGATGGAATCAAGGCAATATTTCTTTTTTGATCTCCTCTACTTTCATGGTATGCGCGAATGGTCATAAGGCCTGCATATTCGCCTTGGGCACCGCTATTAGGTTGAAGAGATATAGCAGCGAATCCTGTTATTTCACAAAGCCATGCACTAAGTCGATTTAACATTTTACGATAACCTTGCACTTGATCACTTGGAGCAAATGGGTGTAATTGGCCCATTTCAGACCATGTTACAGGTATCATCTCACTTGTGGCATTAAGCTTCATGGTACATGAACCCAAGGCTATCATAGAATGAGTAAGTGATAGATCTTTATTTTCTAATCTCTTCATATATCTAAGCATCTCATGCTCAGAATGATACTTGTGAAATACTTCATGAGTCATAAAATCCGATACACGGATCAAATCACTCGTCCACTCTATATCTATCTCCACTTTATTATGTCTCCATGAGAGGTCTATAACGCCATGCGCTCCACTTGTTACAAATACATTGATTATGTCTTTTATATCCTGTTCAGTAGTCGTCTCGTCAATTGAGATTCCAATATGAATTCCATCTTCGAAATACCTAAAATTGACCTCAGTCTTTTCGGCTTCTTTTCGGATATTTTTTTGATTTCCGACTTTCATTTTAATGGTGTCGAAGAAAAAATTATTGACTTGTTGGAGTCCTAACATTTCTAATTGCCGCGATAGCAAATGTGCTAATCCAGCAACGCGATTCGCTATTTTTCGTAAGCCATCAGGTCCGTGATATACTCCATACATGCCGGCCATTACAGCAAGGAGAACTTGTGCAGTACAGATGTTAGAAGTTGCCTTTTCTCTTCGGATATGTTGCTCCCTTGTTTGAAGGGCCATCCGATAGGCAATATTCCCATGTACATCTAATGAAGAACCTATAATTCGGCCTGGCATCTGCCGCTTGAATGACTCTTTGCATGCCATGAATGCAGCATGAGGACCGCCATATCCTAAAGGAACTCCGAATCTTTGAGAGCTTCCTATGGCGACATCGGCGCCCATAGCTCCTGGGGATTTTAGTAAAGTAAGACTTAATAAGTCGACTCCCATTGCTACCTGGATATCAGCTTCATGTGCTGCAGCGATGAATGCACTATGGTCTTTGATCGAGCCATCATTTCCAGGGTTTTGAATATAGATGCCAAAAATATCAGCATCTGTCAAATCCATGGATTTTAAATCTTCAATCCTTAGATTGATACCGAATCCTGAGGCTCTTGTTTTTAGTACATCAATCGTCTGAGGAAAAGTATTCTCGTCAACTAAGAAAGTCTCAGCTGCCTTTTTACTTCTCGGAGGTTTGCTATAGAACATAGACATTGCCTCTGCCGCTGCTGTTCCTTCATCAAGAAGAGATGCGTTGGCGATTTCCATTTCTGTAAGATCGATAACCATCGTTTGGAAGTTGATTAATGCTTCCAGTCTTCCTTGGGCAATCTCTGCTTGGTAAGGTGTATAAGCCGTATACCAACCTGGGTTCTCAAGAATATTTCTGAGAATTACCGTAGGGGTAAGGGTATTATAATATCCTGCTCCGATATAGGTTCTGAAAATTTTATTTTCCGACATGAGTTCACTCATATGAGTGAGATATTCATGTTCCCCAAGAGGGGCGGGCAGATTCAATGCATTGGCAGATTTGATATCTGAAGGAATAGTCTCATTAATGAGTTGACTTACACTTTGGATTCCCAGAATTTCCAGCATTGCGGATATTTCATCTGGGTTAGGGCCTATGTGTCTATTTTGAAACGCGCCTTCTCGAGGACTCAGTTCGATATTCATGTAAGATTAGATTTAAAAACCAGCGTAATATTAGAGAATTATGAAATATTTATTTTTTTAAATATGTTTTTGTTTTAAACATTGATTGGTATACTTTCCACTACAATTCAATCGGAGATCAGCATTCAGGTTGATTTAAAATAGTTGCCAATCCTGCTTGTGAGGTTTCTTTGTATTTGTGATTCATATCCAATGCTGTTTCCCACATTGTTCGAATGACCTGATCTAGGGAAACTTTGGAGTTCGAGGGCTCGCCATCAAGCGCTAATTGGGAGGCAGTTATCGCTTTCATCGCTCCGATAGAGTTGCGTTCTATACAAGGAATCTGAACTAATCCATTTACAGGATCACAAGTTAGACCAAGATGATGTTCCATTGCGATCTCCGCAGCCATGCAGACCTGTTGAGGTGTTCCACCCATAAGGTGTGTAAGTCCACCTGCGGCCATAGAAGCTGAAACGCCTATCTCCGCTTGACACCCGCCCATTGCCGCCGAAAGCGTGGCACCATTCTTATAGAGAATCCCGATCTGCCCAGCGACGAGCAGGAATTTCTGTATGCTACTTTCTTGGTAAGGAAGCGCAGTTAGGCACGTTGCGTACATTAGTACTGCTGGAATAACTCCTGCAGAACCATTCGTTGGAGCAGTTACAACCCTTCCAAAGTTTGCATTCTGCTCGTTGACGCCAATCGCAAAACTATTGACCCATCTTATGGTCTGAGGAAAGTTAAATTGTGTTTTATTGATCGCACGACTCCAAGAAAAAGGACCTTCATAATGCTTATCGGACATTATCTGATTGTTGACCTTTGCAGCTCTACGAATTACATTAAGCCCTCCGGGAAGTATCCCTTCTGTATGACATCCGAAATACATGCATTCAAGCATGACATTCCAGATATTCATGAGATCTTGATGTATCTCCTTTGGCTTGAGGTACATTTCTTCATTCGCCAGGATTATCTGATCTAATGATAGTCCTGTTCTTTCATGCCATTTAATAAGGTCTCGTGCTTTTTCTACGGGATAAGGATGGTTTCTAACATCTTTAGAGATTGTTTCTTCACCTTCTTGTTCTATGAAGCCTCCACCAATAGAGTAGTAGGTTAAGGTCTGAAGTTTCTCGCTATTATGATTTATAATGTGAAACTCCATACCATTGGGATGTCCAGAGAGCGCTCTATCGTTCCAAAATGTAATGTTCTTCTCAATGGAAAATGGTATAGCCTTGCCTTTCCAAAGTGCTATCCGATTAATATTATGGAGTTGATCTATATTGTGATCTATATCTTCCTGAGGTACCGTAGCTGGATTAAACCCTTGCAGGCCCATGAGAATAGCGAAATCAGTACCATGTCCCTTTCCCGTCAATGCTAAGGATCCGAATAGATCAACTTGGATACTACCGACATGCCTTAAAGTCTCTGATTCCGAAAGTTGGCGCACTACATCCAGTGCAGCCTTCCACGGCCCTAAAGTATGCGAGCTCGATGGACCAACTCCAATTTTGAAAATCTCAAAAACACTTAATTGCTCCAATTTTTGTAAAGCTTAATTATTAATCAAAGTAACAATTATCATAAATACAGAAATAGTAAAAAATTGCGCTATTTCAATTTCTTAACCATAGTTACGAGAAGTTTTTTTTCTCCAGAAGCTAGCATTGATTTAAATTGCCGAATTGAATGATATTCATCTATTTTTTCCAAGCAGATGTCAAAGGGAAATATCATAAGTTGAGGCATTAATTTTTTCTTTGTAGTCTTTTATGAGTAGGGTCCGTGGTATGATTCATAGTCTAATCTTTAAATAGAACAATATTGCTATTAGCTTAACTCTAATAGGATTTTTGTTTATTAATGATTCGTGATAGAATCATTAATAATGATAAAATCGATTGATTGAAATATGATTATTATTGTGATGTGTTAAGAGGTGTCAATCAAATACTTAGCAGAGGGGCCTTACTAATCGCCGTCCTCCTCATTTTGCCTTTATGGGCAAGTAACATCGCGCAGAATAATTCATCGTCGGAGGACCTTAAAGTCATTAACATCAATGAACTTGAGAATAATGGTGTAAGAGAGGAGATACAGAGATATTTCGGATATGAAGATCTTTTATTTGGATACTTGACATTACCGTATGATGTTAACCAAAATATTAATCAAGTAGGAAGGCACGTTGATAACGGATTTATATATCTGGCGCTTATTCCTTTATTCCTATTGGTCCTTTTGTATAAAAGAAAAGGTTGGTTTTATTTGACAATGCTTATGTCAATTTTATATCTATGTATCTGCTTTTCTTTTAGCAGATTAGGTAAAGCTGATGGGCGCTTTATTTCTGTAAGTGATGTAGATTGGCAAACGTTTCTTGATAATGAATACAAGGGGATAGGAGGAGCCTTTTTGGCCCATGCCTATGATTTAGGATCTTCTATTGCAACGCCGATTATCGCGGTTACGCGCACAGTAACAGGAACTCAAGACCATATAAGTTATCCTTTGTTATTTACTGTTTTTATGGCGTTTTTATGGCTGATTTCCAGTCCCTCGATAATCAGTAAAAATTATTCGCGGACGCTTGGTATTATTTCTGTGTCTTTTTTTATGCTTTGGTGGTTATTATCGAGCGGAATAATTTGGTACGGATTTTTAATGTACCCATTACTACTAACGATTATAGTCAGAGGTATCAAAAGGAGTAAAATACGACTGTCGGATCAGGTTGGGCCATTTTTTAAAACGCTCGTGATGGGCGTTCTTACAATTTGGATTTGTATGGCATTTGTCTCTCGGGTTTCAAATATTAACCCAGTAAATATTATACCTGAGACCTCAGGTGATGAGATAGCCAGCAAAATGTTAATGTTATACAGCGTAGGTCTAATAACTGCTGATGAATGTCGCGAGTTTTCTGATAAGAATGTCGCTACAGGAATTAGAGCTTTGAATTCTGATAATCGACTTGTGCTTAGAGTTGGAACATATTTGGAGTTTGAAATCAGGGATAACCACCTCCGTGTTATGGAAGATAATACGCTTGGGTTGCTATTTGGATACTATAAGCAACACCGAGACAAAGAGGAGTTTATAGAATATTTGAAGTCATTGGGTTATGGATACATCATCCTTGACCTAAACACACCATTCCTTGATCGAACTCCAGAACAATCTTTGAAGCAAAAATATCAAATAATCCTTAGCCACCTTTGGCAAAATCCGAAAGTGCGATTGGTTGCTACCAATAGGGAAATCAGTACAATAGGTTCCAATGGCAGAAAGAAGACTGTATTTAAGGTAGTAGCAGTAGGATCAGAAGAGTACCTTTCCTATGGTTCTTATGCGGTCTATGAAATTTTGTAAATCTATTCATGGTTTATAGATGTTGTGAGAAGCTATGATGTGAATTGAAATTACGCATCTCACTTTGGTAAAAGTTCCTTTAAGCAAGGATCAGTTTTAAGAAAACCCAAAAGGGCCCACAAAATAGTGAGCCCTTAATATTATGCAGTGACGGAAATATTACTTTGCCATCGTCTTCTTTATCAATCCGATAACAGCCATTACGACTCCACCTCCGACTCCACCTCCAGCAACACTGCTGATGATACTTCCGATATCCATTGCTCCGCTTCCTGCAGCTACACCTAGAGATCCGAGAATCGTTTGACCAAGCCCACCGCCAAGAATTCCGGCTATAGAGTTGCCTAACGTACCTAATGAAAGGTTTTTCATTAAGCTTCCTGCTAGATTGCCTCCGGCTGCTCCGCTTAAGAGTGAGATAATTAATGATTCCATAAGTTAGTAAAATTAAGTTGTTAAAAATATGGCAAATGGCGACTTCGCCATTTCATTGTTTGTGTGCCATGCATACTACACACTTTTAGGGTTAAAGTCCCGAGCGAGCCCAATTGACAGGAATCGTTAGCCGATCGCAAGGGTGTCCATCGTGAGGCGGAATCTGAAGGCAGCGTAAGGCAAAATATTGACATGACGAACAGAAACATGATAAAAGGCCTTTGATCTGG
>JBLIDB010000156.1:0-11805 GCA_047634015.1 Saprospiraceae bacterium | reverse complement strand
ATTAAGAGGAATTTCAAGTAATCGAAGTACTCAATTCTTCTACGGATATTTATCTTTATCAATTATGAAGAAGATAGGCATTCACGAATTATATAACAAGGATCCAGAAAAAGCAGATAAATTAGTTTGGGGCAGAGTATCAGGACCATCCAGACGAGGGTTCTTGCGAAATATGGGATTGGCCTCGATGCAACTCGTACTTGGCGCAAAAATGGTACATGCAGAAAGTTTTCCTGCTGGATTAATTCCTGCTGCAATTCTTGATAGCAACGAACCTTTTAGCATACCAGGTAAGCATCCTCAAATGGTTGTTCTCAACGATCGGCCCATTAATGCTGAGACTCCGCCCCACCTTTTAGACCCAAAGACCACGCCTGCGGATGTATTTTTTGTTCGTAACAATGGATTGCCTCCTGCAAGAAGTGAGATTAGATTAGCAGAATGGACATTAAAAATAGGTGGTGAATCCGCTCAGAACTCCAAGACCTATTCTCTCCAAGAATTGAAGTCTAAATTTGAAACCGTAAGCTTAAATCTAACCCTCGAATGTGGAGGAAACGGACGTAGTGAATACAATCCTCCTGCCAAGGGGAATCAATGGTCTACAGGAGCGGTAGGTTGCGCGAAATGGTCGGGTGTAAGATTAAAAGATGTCCTCAATGATGTCGGAATCAAATCCGACGCTGTATATATAGGATATTATGGTGCTGACAAACATCTATCAGGAGATTCCAGTAAAGAGGCTATATCACGTGGTGTACCTATGGATAAGGCCATGCAAGATGAAAGCCTTATTGCCTGGGCTATGAATGATCAAGATCTTCCTATACTCAATGGATATCCACTAAGATTAGTATTCGGAGGATGGCCAGCTTCATGCTCTGGAAAGTGGCTTCAAGAAATCGTAATTCGCGATAAAGTCCATGATGGTACAAAAATGCAAGGAACGGCATATAGAGTTCCTTGTGATCCTGTAGCACCTGGCACCAAAGTCTCTGATGATGACATGTGTATTATAGAAAGTATGCCAGTTAAGTCGCTCATCACATATCCTAAAACGGGAGCAATGGTGACATCAGGTCAGAAAATTAAAATTAGAGGTCATGCTTGGGCAGGTGAACGCGCCGTCAAAGTAGTAATGTGGTCTGTAGATTTTGGTAAAACCTGGCATCCTTGCCAATTAAGCAACCCTGTGAATAAATTTGCATGGCAACACTTCGATGCTGAAATTTCAATAGAAGAAAAAGGATACTACGAAATCTGGGCCAAAGCAACAGATGATATAGGAATCTCACAACCCATGATCGTCCCAGAGTGGAATCCAAAAGGATATCTCAATAATGCTTGTCATAGAATAGCGATCAAAGTCAGTTAAGGATATGCTCAAAATAATAGATACTATTCTGGCACTTTGCGGTTTAACGATTGTCTTTGTAATTGGTACAATAATATATCTCCAGACGCCAGATACTTTTAATAATTTGACTTCTTGGCAATGGCCGGGTGCCAATAAAGTAAAAGAAGAAATTATAATTGAAAACCCATATGCTTACGAGCAATTGTTAGCACAAGGAGAAGGGCTCGAGATCGTCAAGAGACACTGTACAGGATGCCACAGTGAACGCCTCATCACTCAAAATCGGATGAACCGTGATCGATGGGCTGATAATATCGTCTGGATGCAAGAAACCCAAGGACTGTGGGATTTGGGGTCAGATCTGGATCCTGTATTAGAATATCTATCTACTCATTATGCTCCTATTGCGTTGGGTAGGCGGAGTAATCTGGCTGAGGATCTGGTAGAGTGGTATGAGTTAAGTAAATAATCACGGGATAGGATGGTAAAAACTATTTTATTCACAGCCCATAGTATCTATCTCGATTTGTGCACCAAATGGACTATTCGATTGGCCAGTTATTACTCCTCTCTTTGAAGAAATAGTGCTGCTGGAATAGTCATAGAATTCGTAATTAATTGCAGTAGTTCCGGAGGAGCGTATCTCCAGAATTTTACTAACAAAATCAATATCGAGATTAATCTTTAAATCTGTACTATCACATTCTTTCTCAATAACTTCAATGTCCTCGGCTGCATTAAATACTCTTTCATTACCACAGAAATCAAAATGATTATTCTCTCCTATAAAATCACTTGAACCTGAATTTATTACAGGTGAATTCGCACTTAGACGAAAGTCCCTATTTGCTATATCGAGAAGCAAGGGATTGGAATCCCAAACAGTAGAGCTATCATATCCGCCAGATACCAATGAGTAAACCACCTCAACTTTTTTCGCTGGAACAGTAGAGTTCACATCTAATTCTATTCCATTATTCCAGAGAATAGAGTTAGCAATCCGATACTTTGATGATGTACTACCACCATGATGTACGAATATATTTGCTCCGTCCTCTGAATAGTTATTCACAAAATTAGAATTAGCTATTTCAACTGTTGAGAGATTAAAAGACGAGATTTCATAAATACTGGCCCCATTATGTTTGCACAAATTTTGGAAAAATATTGAGTTTTGTATCGATGGTTCGCCATTAAGGACTTAAAAACCGCCCCCCGCCTCGAGATAAGCATCATTATTTTCAAAATGGGAACTATTAATTATAGAATTAAGGACACCTCTTGTACCCAATAACATTAACCCAGCTCCTCTTCGCTACGAATTATCCTTTATATCACAATTTTTGATTTCAACATTGATGAAACTACTATCATGTTCTACAGTAATATAATTCCAGCCCCTAATTTAATCCTAGCAGGAACCCCATTCACATTTCCTTCTGATATTGAAAACCCATCCAGTACAACATAGATATCTTGACTTTCCTCATGAGATCTACCAATTACACCGACATCATAAGCATTATCTATCCTATCATTAAGTATGCCTATATCTCCAGACAAAATGGCTTAGAAAATTTACGAGGCCTTTCCTCTGCCACTTTCTCAACTCCTACAAACCCACCAAGAATCAAAACACTTTTATCAATGAAGAAGGTGCTTTCTCTTACTGCGCTTAATGATGGTCCATCAACTTCATGCGGTACACTGGGATAATAAGTTCCTACTTTAACCCAGATTTGTCCCGCATCTTTAACTTCATCAATAGCATATTGAAGATCACTTGTGGCATCCGCCCAAGAAGTCCCTGATCCCGTCCCCGTTGATGAAACATGTAACACTGGATCAGACGGCAAACAAACAATTACAGCTGTCATAAATGAAATGAAAATTATTGCTAAAGAAGAGTGCACTGGAATTATCAGAATGTTTTACTTCCTTTAATATAATTAAATGATCTCAACAATCAGTGCCCCTGACATTGCTGCAACAGATAGGATTTTAATTAGTACAGGCGATTACACGAATTAAAATGCAGCTCCGATCCTATGTAAGAATAAATCCAAGAATTGAAGATCAAAATTTCGAGTTCCAAGTTACTTAGCAAATTGACATTCCTCACACAAAATCCTCAGCATCATACTCAGGCGGCAGCGGCTCTATCTCATGAGATTTATAACAATCGGCATCTACCTCTTTCTCAAGAATTAGATAGCTTTGAGCTTTCTTCTGCTCACAACATTCATAGTGGTTCTATCGAATAATGATGGTTGTGATATAGTTGCCAGTGTGCATTTAGCTACTTATAGTTTTGTAGACCAATTATTTATATTTATTAACTCGAACTATGCCAAATCTATTCATTTGACCCCTACCTTATGCTGTGATTGATTAGCTTGTGCTATATCAACTTCACTTCCCGTGCGAGGCAATATCAAAATCATCGATCCCCATATCCATCTATGGGATCCGTATACCACTCCTCGATTGATCACTCCATTGGTGAAGTTATTGGGTCGTTGGCCTAAGTTGCTGGATAAGGCAGTCAAGATGGCGATGCCTAAAGCCACAATCAATTTTGTAGGAAAGAGCGAGTACGTTTGCTACCCTCACCTGCCTGACATATATCATCGAGATACCGGCAAGTATAATGTTGATGGGTATGTCCACATTCAGGCAGGTTGGGTAGCGAAGCAACCATTGGATGTAGTAGGTGAGACGAGATGGTTGATGAGCTTGGAAGATAAGCCAAAGGCGATAGTGGCGGAGGCGCGACTAAGTGACTTAGATACATTAGAAGCATTATTAGATGCTCATCAAGAAGCCAGTTCAGTGGTGCGCGGTATAAGAGACATGTTGGCCTGTCATGATGATAAGGGGGTGATGGATTTTGCACATGATCTAGCACATAATTTCTCGGAGGATTTCAAAAAAGGATACACTATCCTTGGAGCACGCGGGCTTACCTATGATGCCTTTCTATATGCTCATCAATTGAAAGCATTTAGAAAGATTGTTTCGGAATTTCCCGATACTGATGTAGTACTGGATCATCTAGGTACACCTGTTGCATTAGCTGGACAACACGGTGGTGTAGGCGCTACTCAATTAGAAAGGGATAAGATTAAAGCAGATTGGTATGAAGATCTTGCAGCATTGGCAGAAGTAGAACATGTCATGATAAAATTGAGTGGCTTGATGATGCCAGTAGTAGGATTCCAATTTGAAAATAGAAAGCAATCTCCAGGAGTACAAGAGGTAGTAGATGCCATGGCGCCTCATATCACTTATGCGATTAAGACATTTGGTGTGGACAGATGTATGTTTGCCTCTAACTTTCCGATGGATAAGGCCTCTGTAAGTTATGAGACTTTATACGATGCATTTTTTACAATTGTAGCCGGGTATTCTGATGAGGATACGCATAAATTGTTTAATCAAAATGCGAGCTCTTTTTATCGATTGTAATTAGAAATGCGAGAGCGGAGACCTCGCAAAGGGTATGGGTGCAATTTATCAATCAATAGTCGCGGTAGTTTGAGATCTGCAATCTCGAGAGAATCTGACATCCTTACGGGACTCCTTTTATATATCATAACCCATAAATGCTATCCGACAAAACCCGGTTCCAACTAGACGACATATTCATAGCCAGCGCTGTAAGACGCTGGATCGAAAATCTATGGAGTCATGGATATTAGATATAAGCTCCATAACTCCTCATTTCTTAACAAAACCTCTCTCACTTGTTCCGTATCCACAAGCTGGATTAAAATCCACATTCTACGTTTTAATGCTCCTCTATAAAAGCTATTTTTGCAAGCTAACAAGTGACGAACATGAAGACAATAGAAGCATTCAAGGAATATGTAAGCTCAGTAGAAGCCAAAGACAATTATTCAAGACCAGTGGCCTTCGGTATTGGAGTACGCAAGCGTAAAGGAGATACCACCTTAGAGGTATTCTTCCCTTTTATCAACTATGAGGGATCTTATGGAACTGCTGCCGTATTACAAGATGTACTTGGATATGATGGCAACAGCAATGGATATGCCACCGCTTCCCAAGTACAAATCAACGATGCATTATACAAGTTTGAAGCATTCAAAGGAGATGGCAAAGTCCATCAGAATATTGAATTATTAGAGAGTCTTTCTGCAGGGCTTGAGGCCTTACATACTGCCAGTTATCATACAATAGATGTGATCGCATACTTCCTGTTCGATAAAGATCAACCTGTTGCAACTGCTGAGGAAGGATACTTTAAGACACAGTGTCTTAGTCAATTGCATGTCAAGCCTCATGAGATCAATGTCAACGGAATCTTTGGTAAGATGAATAATGTCGCATGGACGAATAAAGGACCTATAATTCCAGAAGATATCGCTAAAGAGCGGATCAAATGGACCTTTATCGGTGAAGAACTCATCGTTAGTCACGTGGATAAGTTTCCATATATGGTCAACTTCCACGTTCCCCATGGAGTACGAATCGTATCAGGATCTCAAGTGCGTCTTGGTGCATATCTAAGTCCTGGTACTACAGTGATGCCTGCAGGGTACATCAACTTCAATGCGGGTACGCTTGGCAATGCTATGGTGGAAGGACGTATTTCAGGAGGTGTTGTAGTCGGTAAAGATTCTGACCTCGGAGGTGGAGCTTCTATCATGGGAACCCTATCTGGTGGTAATAAAAATGTAATCTCAATAGGTGAGAAGTGTTTGCTTGGCGCAAATGCTGGAACTGGAATATCGCTCGGTGATGGTTGTACTATAGCAGCTGGTGTATATGTAACTGCTGCCGCTAAAGTCTCGCTTTATAATAAGGACAAGCAAGCTATAAACCTCGAAGGTAATATTGTTGCTGAAGGCGAGAACATCGTGAAAGGGCATGAGCTGGATGGTAGGCCATATCTATTATACTTATTAGATTCTCAGACTGGAAAATTAATAGTACGTCCTAATAGTAAGGTGATAGAATTGAATGAAAGTTTGCATGTGTGAGGTTAATGTGGAATTAATCTAGTAAAAGGCGATTAATGAAAATTAGAGACTACATCCATTAATCCCATCGTTCCTCATTCCTCTGATTCGAGAATGGGCAAAGAAATGTACCACATTAACAGAATAGCAGATTAACAATTATAGATATTAACACAGTATCAGAATAGCTATCCAATGCCATAATTGAATTAGTGAATGGAATGGATAATTAAATTATGCCTTTGGTAATAAGCACCATAGCGCAAATCATAGTACATTGATGTAATCTTATATACATTTAGTATTATGAAATACCTAATTACTCTAAGTGCTTTACTCTGTTTTTCTATAGTATCTGCCCAAGTGTTGACGGAAAATAGACAAAAAATTGATCCAAACAGATTTGGAGATATTAAAGGTCTACCTTACCATTTTGAAAATCATGTTCAGGCGATCATAAATTTCAAAAATGAGGAAGATCCGTTTGAAGTAACGCTTAATGTAAATCTTTATAAACCCCTTGTGGAAATATTTTTTGATGACTATTTTCTTCAAATTGAGTTCACAAAAGTATCGAGTATAGCATTTCCAAATCTTGGAATATTTGCTGTCCCTTATCGAAATCAAATGATATTTCACATTTATGATGGCGAAAAATACAAATTAACTAATACGCCTTGGGTTAAATTAGAAACCATCACCCATAGACCGCCAGGTTCTATAATTACTAAAGAGAGATTCGTTAAGAAAGATTACTATACTATCTCTGATGGAGAGGAAGGGAAAGAAATCTCCTTAAATAAAAGATCCATCAGTAAAATATTAGGAAAGGAAGCTGCACAATTGGCTAAGAAAAACAAGAACAAATTAAAAACGCAAGAAGATCTAATCCAATTACTAAAGTATTTAGAGCAAAAGAATACTAATGGCTAATTGAATTAGTGATTTGCGTAGGAATTAAAATTAGAAACAGCATCAAATAATCCCATCCTTCCCCATTCTTACAAATAGAAACTGAATAGATTTATTCAAATAATTAGCAATGAAACTCATCGGACTAATCGGAGGAATCACGTGGCAATCTACGATCATGTACTATGTAGTACTCAATCAATTGGCTGCCCAAGATAAAGGCCTCTCCCACTCTGCCAGATGTCTTATACACTCTGTAGAGTTCTCAGAGATATCAAGACTTCAAAAAGAAGATCGATGGGATCTGTTGGATGAGATCATGATGGATGCGGCTCAGAGCCTCGAGCGCGGTGGCGCTTCTCAAATTATAATCTGTGCTAACACGATGCATCTCTCAATTATTGCCATTAGAAGTGCCGTATCTATCCCTGTGGTACATATAGCGGAGGCGACCGCAGATCAGATTATAACCAAGGGAATATCCACCGTTGCACTTCTCGGAACGAAGTATACGATGGAGAAGAACTTTTATAAAAAGGTATTATCAGATCGTGGTATTGATACGATCATACCAGATGAACAAGATCGGGATGAGATACATCGTATCATCTATGACGAGCTATCTCAGGGAATTTTATCTCCAGAATCGAAAGCAATCTATATCAAGGCTATCAACAAACTGATAGCTCAAGGTGCTGAGGGAATCATATTGGGGTGTACTGAAATACCACTTCTAATAAAGGATGAAGATGTTTCTGTTCCTACTTTCGATACGACTACGATTCATGCAACTGCGGCATATGAGCAGGCATAACAATTAACAGAGGTCAATTATCATTTTGCAATTAACAGGGAACCGTTAACAAAGACCAATAGGTCAGAGCAGGGAACAATATGCAATTAGGAGTGCTAATCAGAATTAGTGAATTGACAATGGGACCAAATGAATAATCAAAAAAAAAGTGTGTCACAGAATCTATCTGGACACTCCCCTTTTTAACCATCATTATGCATTAACAAATCTATTACGATCTGAAATACCTTTGAAATAAGCATTGCATTACTGTTTTCAAATTTACCATAGCGGTGCGATGACAAATTCTCCAAACAGCCTTATTTCTTTGGTCTTTCAACTCTCATAACGAAGCCTAATGCATATTGCGCGCTTAATAATCTTTTGAAGTCTATTATAACTTCCAACCTCAATCGTTGAGCGTAAAACGTCGAACGTTAATCGTCCTTAAGCCTTTCCGCCCTTAAGCTTGTCTTGAAGTGTTTTCAATTCTTTCAATTTCCCTTGTGCTAACAATTTAGATTGCTTAGCCCATGTAGAAGGATCATGCATCGCATAGCGCTTTCCGGCATTGTCCAAAATGCTCTGGAGGTCTTTCTTCTTAGAAGTAGCAAGCGCTTCATAACTAGTGATCTTAGCATCTTTGATAAGACCAGCAATCTTAGGCCCTATTCCCTCTATCTTCGTGAAATTCACAGCTGCAGTTTTTACAGCTTTCTTAGGCGTTGTTTTAGCTGCCGCTTTTTCTACAGGCTTCGCAGCAACCTTAATTGCTTTCTTTGGCACTGCTTTCGCTGCCACTTTTGCTTCAGGTTTTGCAGCAACTTTAGTAGTTTTTTTTGCTGCTGAATTAGATGTGCTTTTAATTACTGATTTCTTAGGTTTAGCAGCTTCTTCCTTTACTTCAGGAAGATACACTAAGCAATTCTCTACATTATCGAAAGGAGCTTGAACATAATCATCTGCGCTATGATCATTATACCAATTACCGTTTCCACTTTTATATCGAAACTGTATGGCATTGCCCGCCGGTAGCTCTATAGTGGTTTTGTAATTTCCTTTTGCAAGTTTTAAGATAGGAGCAGTTTCCCAATTCCAACTATTAAAGTCACCCAATAGACGAATCTCTTCTTCTGCAGGAACAGCTTCTTTTATCATTTGAAAAGTCACTTGATAAGCTTGTCTTGATTTGATGTATTTTTTAGATAGTGGCATAGGTTACTCTTTAATTAAAAATGCAAAAATAAGGTAAAAACATTATCCAAAGCAAGTCTTAAACCCTTTGTTTACAGGCCTCTACGCCTCTTAACGTCCCGTATACTTCTTTCGCAATTAAGTGAACATATAAGATTTTGTTGCGATACGATTTAAGAGTATTTCTATGGCAATCGAATTGATTCACCTCCTTATATTTCCTGATATTATTGAATTACATATCTCGGGTCAATAGAAAAATCTGATAACGTAATTACAATTTAAACACCAAGTTTTATAAAAAAGAAATTCAAAGATCGAATTGTAGCAGAATCTACGCCTCTACTTACGAAGCGGGCGAAAGGCGCAAGGAAGGAGTTAGATAATAGAACCTTGTAAATGAAACCGAAATTAGCGTGTGAAAATGCATTGAAACGTGGGTCTCTCCTTTAGGATATGGAGGCGCAGAAAGGAAGTTAGTTAGGGAGGTATTAATATCCAATGAGTTAGAAATAAGCAAATCATCGAATAAACAAATCAACCGTTGTAATAAATAACCTACTCTTCTTTGAGCATATTCAATACTTCGATTTTGCTATTTACTTCCAGTTATTTATAAATACTTCTAATATGGCTTCTTACAGTATCGAGGGAAATACCAATTTTGGCAGCGATCATCTTGTAACTAAGTCCATCGGCGAGGCATCTTACTATTTCCATTTGACGTTCTGTTAATCTATCAGAAAGAGGAGATTTTTCCTTAGGTCAAAAGTGAATCACCACTTTTCGAGCAATAGATGGCGACATATATGATTTCCTCTGTATATGGTTGTTACGGCCTCCATAATAGTCTTAAGCGGACGTTTCTTGGAGATGTATGAGCATGCTCCATTACATAGGGCCTCGAAGATAATCTCCCCATCATCATAGGTCATTAACATTATGATATCACTCTCTGGCACTCTATCTCTAAGAGGTCTAATATCCTGAAGACCTGTCAATCCTGGTAGACCGATGTCGAGAATAATAACATCAGGTACTTGTGTTCCATACTCTGAGACATACTCTAATGATGCCTCTACGGAATCCACCGCAAAAGCGCATTCCATAGATGGATACATATCCAGACACTGTACGAGACTCGACCTTATAATCGTATCGTCTTCGACGATACCTACTTTGATGTATTCCATGAGTTGATGCATGATTGAGTGTGCAAGATAGTGGCAGCAGAATTTAGCCGCAACCACATTTTCATACGGTAGTGTTTTCATGATCGGTAAGCGGTATGCTCACCTTGGTTCTATAACCTTTCATATAATAGAAGCTGAAATCCTCTCAATTCCAGCCCACGTGCTCGCATATACGACATTCTTAAACCTGAGATATTAGTTTTATCTTCTTGAGAACCGCGATCACGAATACTTAAATGGAGCAGATCATTATACCTATCAAGTCTTATTTCCACCTCCTTGGTATCAGAATGCTTAACGATATTGGTAATACTTTCTTTGAATATAAGATATGCTGCTTGGCGAACATTGGGCTTAATCATTAATCCCATCTTGACGATATTAGAATCAAAACTATATGGGATCTCAGCTATCAATAGTGTGTCATCCGCATAATCCAGCATTCGGTCTTTAAGATCTGCCAGCTCATCTTTGCGTTCATCCATGGCCCATACGGGACAGGGCAAGCCTGCTTTGCTCCGCAATTTGTGCAGCGCTCTTTTATTCTTATCGATTGAAGCGTTTTCTAATAATTCTGATTGCATCGCAATACCTGTAAGTATAGCACCAACATCGCCATGGAGATCACTAGATATATTTGTTCGCAGTAGTGCTATTTGCTTTTGTTTTTCTAATCGCTAACGATACCGAAATCGTTACGCAAATAAGATTCCGGCTGATACTACTATTAATCCAATTATTCTAGCCCAGATTGTAGCCCACCATGGCGGCGTAATATTAAATTGTAATGTGGTAATCTCATCGGACCAAATACCCTGGGTATTAGAAGATTCTAATTCACAATCGTTCGGTGTCAGGTTATACAATTCAAGTGTATTATCTCTACCATTATTGATCTATTCATCATCTCTCGGTAGCAATCGATATACATATTTACATTTGGATTGTTCTACTAACAGAAGGTTCGTCATAGAGATATCTATATCATTTTCATTATAACTCAGATTTATGGGAATATTCTCATTTTTGTTGAATACGGTATCCTTCTTTTGTTGAATTACAAGTAGATTGGAAATACGAACCTGAGTACTTGCGACCACCTCTTGCAGTGCTTCAGGATCAAGAATGCTTATGCCCTTATAACCAGAACAATAAATTATCCCTTTACTTACGACAACAGGTCTTGGATTATCCCAAGTGGTTCCTCCTACATTTTTGGTTGGGTATAAAGTGGACTTCTGAGACATTGGAACTCCCCAGAATAGTGGACAGTAAGATAAGTTAGGTTTTAAATAAACCACTAAATTTATCAATATGTCAAAAATTCGAAGGAAGTACAGTAAAGAGCAGAAGATGGAGATCGTTAATTTAAGT
>JBLIDB010000155.1:0-11902 GCA_047634015.1 Saprospiraceae bacterium | reverse complement strand
TGTGGTACATACTGAATGCTTCTACTACAAGATATTATAAAAATGAAATCCAGCGCTTTTCAATTTTATAAATTTAGTCCCATGTCAATTTTGACTACTTTCTGGAGTGGACCCTCTCTTTTACTTTTTTATAGGTAGCAACTCTTTCTATCTAAAATTTTACCACTGCACTAAAGTGGTAAATTTGAGGATTAGTTCGCGAATGAACTAAAAGATACCAATAAATCTAAAGCTGTAACAAGTTTTATGGAGTATTTTGATTTAGCGAGAAATCCCTTTAAAGATATAGGACGCAAGTCTTTCACAGTAGTGATAGACGATGGCAATGATGATCGAGTATTATTTGTCTCTGGTGAACAGACAAATTGAGAGCTAAAAACGCTGCGAAGGATATCAGTTGAACTAAATTAAAAAGAATTGATTAAATTGTAATCCATATGCCATTTACAATCTAAAAGAGTAAAAAAATGCAACATACGAAAAGAAGAAAATTTCTAAAGGATGCTACCAAGACAGCTGCTGCATTCACGATCGTTCCAAGACATGTATTGGGCAAAGGTTTTGTCGCACCTTCTGACAAAGTATTGGTTGCCAATATTGGATGTGGGACACAGGGTATATATGAAATGCCCGGAATGTTGGAAAATCAAGACATTCAAGTGGTTGCTGTCTGTGATGTTAATAAGTATACTACTGATTATAAAGACTGGTCAGCTCTTCGAGTTAAAAATACAATCCGGAAAACTTTGGGTAATGAAAGTTGGGGAAAATTCATAAAGGGAATTCCCGGGGGCAGAGATGTAGGACACGATTTCGTCAGTACGTACTATGCGAAGGATAAGGCATCCGGAAGGTATAGAGGTTGTAATGTTTATGAAGATTATCGAGAACTTTTAGAAAAAGAAGAAGGTATTGATGCAGTAAAAATCATGACACCAGACCATCATCATGCAGGAATTGCTTTGGCCGCAATGAAAAAAGGAATTCATGTGATCACTCATAAACCGATTTCTAATCGCCTGGAGGAAGGCATGAAAGTGATCAAAGCTGCCAGTGATTATGATGTAAGAACGCACCTCCTAGCTTACGAGGATAAGCCAAATTACAGATTGATAAAAAGTTGGATTGACGCGGGTGTAATTGGTAATCTAAAAGAAATCCACAATTGGAGCTTTCGACCAGTCTGGCCCCAATATCCAGATAAATTCTCAGAAGAAATGTCTATACCGGATGGTTTCAACTGGCAGTTATGGTTAGGCCCAGAAAAGGATCGACCATATCACCTGAACTATACGCACAATGTCTTCCGGGGTTGGTTTGATTTTGGTGGAGGAAGTATCGCCGATATGGGGCATTACAGTCTATTTCCATTATTCAGAGAATTAGGAATTCATAAAGCGGCTATAAGTGCACGAGCTTATGGAAGTAGTTCGCGCACTACCGTTAATCAAGTTTGTCAATCAGTTCAAAACACATCTGCCTTTCCATATTCTTGCATGGTTAAGTTTCAGTTTGATGCACAAGAATCACTTCCTGCGTTTGATTTGTTTTGGTATGATGGTGGAATGAAACCATTTGCTCCAGAAGAGTTAGAAGCAGCGGGAGAAGACTTTGATGCGGAGGGGATGATGTTTGTAGGAGATGGAGGTAAAATCCTTGCCGGATTTCAAGGAGAAAATCCTCGAATTTTGCCTCAAAGTAAAATGGATGGATATACTGGAAAGAAGACAGCCTCTGAGGACAAACCTGAAAGAAGATCGGATGTGTGGGTCAGAGCGATTCGGACGGGAGAAGAATCTCCAGGAAGTTTTAGATATGCCGGACCTGTCACCGAAACTATAAACCTCGGAGCTGTTGCGTTACGCGCTAAGGAAAGAATTGAGTACAACTCTGTTACACAAAGCATCACGAATGTAGAAAGTGCCAACAAATATTTGAAGAGAGACTATAGAGAGGGCTGGGAGATATGATCATTTTTGGAAAGAGTGAGTATTTAATAAATAAGAGGTTTCATGCAAGTTTTAGTGTATTGCATTTAGTTAATTATAGCCAGCCACAAAACCTATTGTCCTTCATATAGTATTCTCCCTTTTTGCTTTCTATGGGCAGGAATAAGTAATAAAAATGCCATTCCTTATTGTAGATAAAACAGAAGCCTTATTTTTTCCTTTTAACACCAAAAAGTGGTTGAAGAAATGGAATCCTAAGGATTATGAATTCATAGATAATCCATGCTCCTAAGAAAGTAACGACAATCATAATGATCATCTTCCAAGAGTAATGCATGGGTGCATTTATAAGATAATAACCACAGATTACTGTAATCGTCTGATGAAGGATGTAAAAGGGGTATACCGCCTTATTTCTATACTTTATGATACTACTTTCTTGATTTAGGTATTTAGCGGAGAAACCAAATATGGTCAATATCCAAGACCACATATTGATCACTTTAATAAGATCCTGAATCTCTGGAGGCATTTCTAAACTATTCTTAATAAGATATGCGGAAATACCAATCGCCATAGTCCAATATCGAATCTTTAAGACAGCATTCCAAAATGCTGAAGAACAGCAAATTAGAATATGCCCTAAAACAAAAAGAGTAAAGTAGAAAGTAAGCGCATACCAATCACCGACTAGCGCGTGAGTAACAGGATAATGATCGTGCAGAAATACTTCAATAAGTGCTAATGGCAAAACGGCCAGATATAGGAATAGAGGACTACGAGTTATAATCTGATGAATAGGTTTTACAAATGCATTTCCCTCTCTCTTCTTAGAAATAGAAATATAGGAGTTGCCAACAGTGACATTATTAGAAGATATGGCAAAAACCACAAATGATGCCAACTGAAATTTCCTTCAGGATATATCCCTTCAAAATAATGAGGATAAAAGTCTAAAAATGAAGAAAATGGAATTCCTTGTGTCAACCTTTCTATATAGATCTGAGGTGGTACGATTATTAGTATCCCAAAAACCAATGGGATGAATAGACGGGCAAACCTTTCACGCATGTATGTTGGTCCACTTCTGTAAGACAAAGCAAAACGTGTTCCCATTCCTGAAACAACAAATAGGATAGGTATCCTCCATTGATTTATGAATAGCATAGGGATCTTGATCCAGTCTACGATTTCGTTGTTTTTAATATGCCAACCCCAGTCTACGAAGAACATACCTACATGATAAATTATCAATATGTCAAATACGATTACTCGAATCCAATCTATATCATATCTTCTTTTTTTACTCACTTTTGTAGAGTTATAATTTTTGGTAGGAAATCAAGCTTTATAAAGATAGACTTAATACTATATTCTACAATATAATTGAAGATTCATGCAGAAACTATAGAGGTGCGATGTGTCCTAAGTGTCCGTTTATTGACTTGAGTTAAATCATTATTGACACTTATCGTTATACATTTGTGGTATGATTCAAAGACTCGGATATTTCTCATTGGTTGCATTTATAGTTTGTCTATTGGTTATAGCATCATGTAGGACTATAAATCAGGATCTTTCGGCGGATATTATTCCTAAGTTAAAGATGCTTATAGATGCCGATACGGCAAATGAAGTAGATGATTTGTATGCTTTGGCGAGGGCGATTGCGGAACCTTCCATTGAAATTGTGGGTATCACTTCAGCACAATTCCACAATTCTCCATTGGCTTCAGATTCCAGTGTCTTGGAGAGTCAGATAATTAATCAGGATATTGTTCGGATCATGGATAGAGAGGATATTCCCGTTGTGATCGGAGCCAATAATCCCTTGGTATCAGAAGATGTCCCTTCCGACTCTCCTGCAGCGAGATTTATCATTGCAGAAGCGCATAAAATGGAAGCGGGACAGCAACTTGATGTAGTTATATTGGGATCATGCACGAATGTGGCCTCTGCGGTACTAATAGATCCAAGTATCATTTCTAAAATTAGAGCCCATTACATAGGCTTTTGGCATAATCGCGAGGATAGCACCTTTAGTAGGATAGAGTTTAATTCAGGCAATGATCAGAAGGGGGTAGATGTATTGCTCAATTCTGAAGGATTGGAATTCAATATTATGACCGCAACTACATGTAAAGACTTGGTATTTGATAAGACCCATGCCTTCGATAACCTTGAAGGGAAAAGTGTAATAGGGGACTACCTAGTCAATAGATGGAAGACATTTGATCGTTGGTTTAATAAAAAGGATCCTACAAAACAAAAGTGGATCATGTGGGACGTGGCAATTATAGAGGCGTTAATCCACCCGCACATGGCTATAAAGGCTGCTTTCCCAAATCTGAAGGGGAATACTCCACGGATGATTCAAGCATATACTTCTATAGATACCGTTGCGATGAAATCTGATTTTTATAACTCCTTAGTGCAATACGAGTAAGTGATTTTTCGAATTATAATTATTTAAGGAGAAGATCCTATTCTAAAATCAAGTCTTTGGCTAATTGTAATAATTGAGACTTTTCTTGAAGATTCCTCACGAGTGGGAGCTGTGCTAATCCAATTAGGCGCCTCATGATTTCTATTCCGGCATACTGCTGAACTAAATTGTAATTACAGTTTCCATCGTACATTTCACAAATCATTGGAATATAACTTTCATCACTTGAGATAAGAATCAGATGAGCGGCCATAACTCCCAAGTCGAATTCTGCGAATCCAACAAAGCTAAATTCTGGATCAATTACATATACTTCATCTTTAGTTTTTATCCAGCTACCCGGATAGTAATCTCCATGAAGGAGCGTATCACCCTTGGATAAATACTGCTGTCCCAAATCGGAGATACTTGATTTTAAAGCTTCATCTTGCTTATATGGTAATGACAAGGCCTGAAGGCCTTCTTGGATATCATCCAACTGAAATCCATTATCTTCCATAAAGGGAAGAACAAATATATGCTGATGGTTGAGTTGTCTTAGAGGTAGATTGGTTGGGAATTCTTCCCGTATGTGGCTCTCATGTATGGCTGATAGCGCACTAACTAGTTGCGCTAGTATCTCCGTGGAGATTTCTCTTTGGCCGTAAAGCAAACTAAGATCCTTGGATTCGCCAATATCCTCAATCATCAGTAGATTATTTTCTTTTGAATATTGAATCACATTAGGCAAAAACGGAACTGCACCATCGGAATCAACGGCCTTATACCACTGGTATTCTGTATCAATTCGTTGGATGGGAGCGTCGACGTCAGGGTACTTCCGTACATAAGATCTGGATTGCTTAAGGATGAATGTCCTTTGATTCGTATGTACTCTTATAACGATGTTCATATTACCTTCTCCTGGAGAGCTTAGACGAGAAATTGTCTCACCAGAATGGAGCCAGTTTAGAGTAGTTAGGTATTCTTGAAGAGTTTCAGAATCTGTATTTAGATCTATGACCATCGTGCTATGGGAGTTTGACTGCAATGTATATGATTCTCATATTCTTTGGAATGGTATCCGCATTATTTGTCGGCAATTGGCTTTTGGCATTCTGTTTCTAAACAGGACTATGATAGTGCACCTTCCTACAAATCTTACATTAAGGACGTTATACTACAATAGAAAACCTATAGCGATGCTAGAATGTAAAAGATGAGATATATAATGTTATCCATGCTGATACTAAATACTATTGGCTGTACTCAAGAATTTAAACCTTAGATTGAATTAGAATATGCCGGGGATCAATTAGAACTTTTTGCCCCAGAGTTCATATCAACACATCTTTACGAGCGCGATATTGGGATTCATCCATCTGGTATGGAGATCATTTATACACTTTGTAATCAAAAGCAAACGAAGCGGGCATTAGTTCAAGTTAGTGAACAAAAAGAGATTTGGTCTAACCCTAAAGTGATCAATATATCTGGAGAGTATCAAGATGTCGAACCATTTTATGCTAATAATGGCGATCGACTTTTCTTCGCTTCCAATAGACCATTATCGGGAGAGTCTGAAGCGGGAGATTATAATCTATGGTATAGTGATTGTGCGGAAAAAAATGGAGCGACCCAATTGCACTGGGGATTGGCATTAACACAGATGGAGATGAATTCTATCCTTCTTTAAGTAGCAATCAGAATTTGTACTTTACGGCTACGTGCGATAATGGGATTGGTAGAGAAGATATTTTTGTTGCTAAGTTTATAAATGGGCAATATCAAATTCCAGCAGTATTAGATTCTAATATAAATTCCCAATATTATGAATTTAACGCCTATATCCACCCTGATGAAAACTTGATTGTTTTTAGTTCTTATGGTCGATCTGATGAACTGGGTGGGGGTGATTTGTATTTTAGCAAGAAGAACGCTGATGGTTCTTGGAGTCCGTCTCAAAATTTAGGAGAGGAAATTAATTCATCTCAGTTAGACTACTGTCCTTTTATCGACACGAATAATAAAGTCCTCTATTTTACAAGCGAGCGACAGGGTTTGGAGGAAGAGTTGATAACGGTAGACGGCTTAAAAAAGGCTTCCAATATGCCCCAAAATGGTTACGGAGACATATACAGAATACCTATCTCCAAGACGATTATCCACTAAATTTGACGTAATCGGACTCGTTCTTCCTTCCTGAGCCCTTAAATATTTCGTGCTGCTAAATACTTCGCCATTAGATAAGATTCCTTCAGCTAACTCGTACCTTTGTTTCTGAACCCAAACTGAATCATTTTGAAAGAGGAATATGTAAAATGGTATTCACCAAATCTAAGTGGTGAAATAGAAATGCTCATTTTTGGACATACTGGATATCCAGTAGTCCTTTTTCCTACAAGTATGGGAAGTTATAAGGAAAATCGAGATTTCAACCTTATAGAATCGGCTAAATGGTACATCGAACAGGGATTGATCAGGATATATTGTCCCGATTCCGTTGATAAAATGAGTTGGTACAATAAAGGGATCCATCCAAAGCACAAGGTGCAGAATCACATATGGTATGATAAAATGATCAACCATGAGGTGGTTGAAAAGATAAAGGACCATACAAGCGTCGGAAAGGTAGTTATGGCTGGATGTAGTTTCGGTGCCTATCATGCTGCTAATTTTGCCTTTCGACATCCTGGATATGTGAGTCATCTATTCTGCATGAGTGGAGCATACGATATTAGGTCGTTTCTCAATGGACATTACGATAATGATGTCTACTTCAATAACCCGATGGATTACTTGCAAGATGCCAATGATCATGAAATCTGGAATATGGATATCGTATTAGGTACTTCGGATGGGGATATATGTCTAAAGGACAATGTCGCTTTGAGCAGATTATTGAAAGGCAAGGGAATCAACCATTGGTTAGATGTAAGAAAAAATGCAACCCATGACTGGGCAGTATGGAGGGATATGTTTCCACATTATTTGTCCAAAATAAATTTTGGGTAAGAATTATAATAATAAACTTTTTGAAATGACAGACTTTTGTAAGTTTCCAAGAGGCGCCTCATTATGAATTTAAAAGAGTACAAATGAAAAAAATAGGAATATTGTTTGGAATGGAAAACACTTATCCATGGGCTTTCATAAATCGGGTTAATGAGAAAGCTAAAGGCAAGTTTATCGCGGAAGCTGTCAAAGTCGAGACTGTTCATAATGACAAGAATTATGACTACGCTGTGATAATAGATCGTATATCTCAAGATGTTCCTTTTTATAGAGCATTTTTGAAAAATGCTGCTTTAAAAGGGACTGCGGTAATCAACAATCCTTTTTGGTGGAGTGCTGATGAGAAGTATTTCAATTACACCTTGTCACATCAATTAGGGATTCCTACTCCGAAGACAGTATTGATTCCTTCTAATGCGCGACCGGATGATACGGATGAACGTTCATTTAGAAATTTGAATCTTATGGAATGGGATGACATATTTGAGTATTTGACATTTCCATTTTTTATGAAACCACACTCCGGTGGAGGTTGGAAATCAGTGTATAAGATTCATAATAAGGAGGAGTTTTTTGAAAAATATAATGAGACGGGTCAGCTCGTCATGACCCTTCAAGAAAACATTGATTTCGATTCCTATTATAGATGTTATGGACTTGAAACAAAAGATATTCATGTGATGCCTTACGAGCCACGTAATGAACCACATCTAAGATATGTTGCAGATTTCAAACCTTCGGCCAAACTTCTGAAGGAGATGATAAGTCATGTGAAGAGTATCAACGGTTCATTAGGATATGATTTTAATACTTGTGAGTTTGCTATCAAAGATGGTATCCCATACGCCATAGATTTTGGGAATCCAGCACCAGATGCAGATTTAAATTCAGTAGGAGAGGAGAACTTCGAATGGATAGTGGAACATACAGCAGAAATGGCCTTAAGACGGGCTAAGGCACATAAAGATGGCCAACAGAACCTTACGTGGGGCTCTTTTGTTAATAAGAGTGTAGCAGGAAAGAGCTTATAAGCGCTCTTTGAAGTGGTAGAAGCGGAAGAGATGTAAAGCAATGGTTTTAAAGTGTTGTAAATGAGAGAATTTAGAAAAAAGGTGGCCATAATTGATATGTACAATGGTGTACAGAATAAGGGCATGGCTGGGATCAAAGAGATTATTGGGAATATGGAATTCCCCTTGACCTATGACTTATTCAATGCTCGTGGTGAGAATGAATTACCAGACTTAAGCGATTACAGCATCTTTATTTCAACTGGAGGCCCTGGAAACCCTATTGAAGAAGGAAGTAAGTGGCAAGAACGATATTTTCAGTTTTTAGATAAAATTGTAGCTCATAATAAAGAGAATGAAGATGACAAGAAGCATCTCTTTCTAATCTGTCATTCATTTCAGATGGCATGTCATCATTTTGGATTAGGCACGATTTCAAAAAGAAAAAGTCGATCCTTTGGAATTTATCCTGTTCATCAGACCACAGACGGAGAGGTGGATCCCATATTTGACAACCTCGATAACCCAATGTGGGTCATAGATTCACGATTGTATCAAGTTATAAAATCCAATGCAAGAGTTTTCAATAAACAAGGAGCGAAGTTGCTGTCTTTAGAGAAAATTAGAAACCATGTAGAACTTGAAAGAGCTGTTATGGCTATTCGTTTTACGGATGAAATTATTGGAACTCAATTTCATCCAGAGGCGGATCAGAATACATTTTTCTCTATCCTCCAAGATAAGAGTGTCAGAGAAGAGACGATAGCCCTTCGGGGGAAGAAAAAGTATTATCGGATGTTGGATGATTTGCTAGATCAGGAAAAGGTAGCTAAAACGTATAATACGATACTTCCTAATTTCTTAAAACGAGCATATCAAAATGTAATAGAGATGCCTACTGAAATTTTATATGCAGCGGAAGTATAGGGATTTATATAATAGGCTTTTAACTCCCGATAAATACGATCAAATTAATCAGGAAGTCGCAGAACGGTGCGGCATAACACCTACATTTAGGATAGGAGAGACACCCGTGTTTTTGGAACCGGAATTATGGGATCAATTACTAACAGCATCAAGGCAATTATTAGACTACATAGGTAATCCTGCATTTAAGGGCATTACGGAGGGAGCGATGCTTCCTGGAACGAAGGTTCCTAATGAGACTCCCCATCCACATATGGTGGCGATGGACTTTGGTATATGTGAGACAGCTGATGGATCTATAGTTCCTAAGCTAATTGAAATGCAGGGCTTTCCAACAGTTTCAGCATTTCAATATCAATTGCTTAAATCTTATCAAAGTGCAATTCCAGAGATCGCTCACCTTAGTCCATTTATGGAAGTTAGCGAAGAGGAGTATATCTCTATGCTTCGTAGTATTCTTGGAAAGAAGAATACCATTCTCATGGATGTCAAGCCAGAACGGCAAAACACATATGTTGATTTTAAGGCGACGGAGTTGATGTTTGGCGTACCATCTGTATGTGTCTCAGATATTCAGAAGAGTGGGCAGGATTTATATTATAAGGATGCTGATGGAAAGCTTAAGGATATAGATTATATATTCAATCGTGTGATATTCGATGAGCTGCTACAGCGTACAGATTTGAAATTGAACTTCTCCTTTTTTGAAGAGCTAAATATGAATTGGATATCTCATCCTAATTGGTATTTTAGAATTAGTAAGTATACGATGCCGTATATGGATTTTGATTTTGTCCCACGATCATCATATATTTCAGACTTGAAAGAGATTCCTAATGATTTAGAGAATTTTATCCTTAAACCGCTTTACTCTTTTTCTGGACAAGGTGTTCAAATGGATATAACGGAAGAAGATATTCTTGCTGTTGACAAAAAGGCGGAATGGCTCTTACAGGAAAAAGTGCATTATGCTCCTATTATAGAAGCTCCTGATGGCAAGGTCAAATTTGAAGTTCGTGTTGTTGCCCTTTGGCCTGATGAATTAGAAAAACCTGTAATTGTATTCAATATAGTTCGAATGACAAAAGGAGCTATGGTAGGTGTTAAGTATAACAAGGATAAAGCCTGGGTAGGAAGTTCAGTAGCTTTGTTGGTGCCGTAGGATTATCTATGGATATATGATAAGTCCTAAAAAGCATCTTAAGTCCTTCCCCAATTTTATCTTATTACACTAGCCTAATTAATTCCATCCAGAATTCTGAAGCGTCTCATCTGGTGGTAGTACTTCGACCATATCTTGAGTGATCTTATCAGCATATTGATCTAACAATTCTCTTATTTTAGCATAATCTGAAGATTGCAAGACAAGACCGACATGATAGTCTAAAGGTACTTTTAAGTACAGTTCTGGACTTTCAAAATAACTCAAATCAGGATGCTTATCTTTAGTAAGTGCCATTATGAGTCCAGCGTATAATTTTGTAACCTTAGGAGATTTATAATCCCCGCCCGTTACTTTGCAATATTCTATTTTCGCCCATTCCGTCCATAGGTTTAATCCCGAAGAAGATTCTGTCATCTCCGCTATATGAGCACCTCCGACACGAGCCGATGTTTCTAAGAAATAATATTCACCATCCTCATGACATTTTATCGCTTCGGTATGTGAGGCACCATGTTCTAAACCGAAGGTTTTATGCACATCTTTCGTTAGCGCTATAAGCGCCTTATTTACGGCACTCTTATAATCCATCGTTATACTTCGGAATACGCCTCCACCTTGAGAGATCTCTAAAGGTGGAGCAAGATATTCTGCCGAACTTATAAAAGCCGTTTTATTATTCCACGTAACTGCATCAATATGATAGACGGTTCCAGGTTTGAATTGCTCTAATAAATACTTATGTCTGTCATTGTTTAGGGTATTCAATATTTCCCATAATTCTTCCGAAGAATGAATCTTTTTTATCCCTGTGCCCGAGGCTTCTGAACGGGGCTTCAATACCCATGGAGCTTCATGTACTTGAGTATATGTATGCACTTCTGCGTCATTGAATACGGCTGTAAAGGCAGGCACTTTAATACCTTCATCTTGTGCCTTAATTCGCATCGCTAACTTGTCCCGAAAATATCGAACCGTGGTAGATCCCATCCCAGGAATGCGAAAATGCTCCCGCAATGTAGCCGCTCTTTCCACATCGAAGTCATCAAGAGCTACAATGGCATCTATCTTATTGTGTTGCATGAGCCCTGCAGTCCCCAAGGTGAGGTGCTGCATGTTAAATGAGCCAATCTCATCAGGCTCCAGATAAAAGACTTCATCGATATGCTCAAATGGCCAAGCTTTACCTCTTAATTTACCAGACGTTACCAAGAATACTCTTGCACCTTGTTCTTTCAATGCTACCAAGAAAGCACTCCCTTTAAAATAGGTACTTATACACAAAAACGTTTTCATAGCTTACATGATTATAGAGTATAATAATAAGAAATAATCACTTTAATATAGCAAGAGGATAATAGTGAGAATGGAATAAAATTATTTATCACAATAATCCAATAGTTGGATTATATGT
>JBLIDB010000154.1:0-11950 GCA_047634015.1 Saprospiraceae bacterium | reverse complement strand
AGAGTGATAGGGGGAAATTAGAAAGTAATATGCTTGCTGATATTGTTGCCTTTCCATGCGATGATTATAGAGAGATACTGTACAATCAAGGGATGATAAGACCCAGCTCCGTTTGGAAAAATGGGAAACGAATATTTCATAATTTATAATCTCAAGTTATGAATTTTAAAGATGCCATAAAACAGGGAATTCCTAATGAATTACCACCTCCTACTATCTGGAGAGATGGAGTAAATCATGCTCCGAAGCGTGTAGATATTCTGAACAAAGCAGAAAAGCAACTTGCTGTTCGAAATGCACTTCGATATTTTCCTTCTAGATGGCATGAAGAATTAGCACCAGAGTTTTTCGACGAGCTGAATTCTTATGGTAGAATATACATGTATCGATTCCGCCCATCTTACGAAATGTATGCTCGCCCCATAAAGGAGTATCCCGCTGTTTGCCAAGATGCCGCAGGAATCATGCTTATGATTCAAAATAATCTTGATCCAGCCGTGGCACAACATCCTGATGAACTGATAACATATGGAGGAAATGGAGCGGTATTTCAGAATTGGGCACAGTACTTATTTACAATGCGATATCTCTCAGAGATGACAGATACCCAGACCTTACATATGTACTCAGGTCATCCTATGGGGCTATTCCCTTCCAGTATTGCTGCCCCAAGAGTCGTGGTGAGTAATGGAATGATGGTTCCTAATTATTCAAAACCTGAAGATTTAGAAAGATATAATGCCTTGGGAGTGACTCAGTATGGGCAGATGACTGCTGGCTCCTACATGTACATTGGCCCACAAGGAATCGTACATGGTACGACTCTCACGGTTTTAAATGCTTTCAGAAAACTCGGAATTTCTGACCTCGGTGGTAAGATATTTCTCACCTCTGGATTAGGCGGAATGAGTGGTGCCCAACCAAAGGCTGGCAATATCGCTGGCTGTATAACAGTCTGTGCAGAGGTCAATCCCTTCGCTGCCAAGAAACGACATGCGCAAGGATGGATAGATGAATGTATAGAGAATAAGCATGATTTGATAAGAAGAGTGAAAGCTGCTGTTGAATATAAAGAAAGTGTATCAATAGCGTATATCGGAAATGTGATTGATGTGTGGGAATCATTCAATGATCATGGAATATATGTTCATATAGGATCGGACCAAACGTCACTTCATAATCCATGGTCTGGTGGATATTATCCCGCGGGGTTTACCTACGAAGAAGGGAAGCGCCTTTTAGAAAATAGTCCAGCGCAATTTAGAAAGGAAGTAGAGAGGAGTCTAAAAAGGCATGTCCGTTCAATCAATCAGCATGTGGAAAGAGGAACCTATTTCTTTGACTATGGTAATGCCTTCCTATTAGAGGCCTCTCGAGCAGGGGCGGATGTCATGGATGACGCTGGATCAAAGTTTCGATATCCGTCATATGTCCAAGATATGATGGGACCTATGTGTTTTGATTATGGGTTTGGCCCTTTTAGATGGGTGTGTAGTTCAGGGAAAGTAGAAGATCTAAAGCTTACAGATCAGTTGGCATTGGAAGTTTTGGAAGGCATGTTGGAGTCAGCACCAGAAGAAATAAAGCAACAACTATCAGATAATATCAAATGGATTTCTCAGGCAGAATCTAACAATCTTGTAGTTGGTTCGCAAGCTCGAATTCTATATGCAGACGCTGAAGGTAGAATGCGAATCGCGACTGCATTCAATAAAGCCATTAATGACGGAAGACTATCAGCACCAATTATTCTGGGTAGAGATCATCATGATGTAAGTGGAACAGATTCTCCATTTCGAGAGACAAGTAATATATATGATGGTAGTCAATATACTGCCGACATGGCAATTCATAATGTGATAGGAGATGGATTCAGAGGGGCAACTTGGGTTTCTATTCATAATGGTGGTGGAGTAGGATGGGGGGAAGTAATCAATGGAGGATTTGGGATGATGCTTGATGGCAGCGATCGTGCGCAATCGAATCTTGAAAACATGTTGTTCTACGATGTGAATAATGGGATCGCAAGAAGAGCATGGGCTCGGAACAAAGGAGCGAATAAGGCCTTACGAAGACAGATGGAATCAAGACCAGATCTCCAAGTTACAATTGCCAATGAGGTTAACGAGCAAATTCTCGAATCTCTATTATGAAGAATTATTATCCTCCTAATTCTGACTGCTGGAATGGGCGCAAATCTGAAGAGGATGCCTACTGGTTTGGGAATATTAGTTTTGAAGATCTCTCAATGTCCAATGTAGAGAGGAATTCCAGTATTTCTATTCTTGGGTACGCTTGTGATGAAGGAGTACGTCGAAATCAGGGTAGAGTAGGGGCAGTTAATGGGCCCAATGAGATTAGAAAATCTGTTGCTAAGATTGCATGGCACCTAAATGACAACAAGGTATATGATTGTGGGAACGTCAATTGTTTGAATGGGGACATGGAGGAAAGTCAAGATAGTCTGGCGATTTGTGTTGATCAAATATTATCAGCGGGTTCATTTCCGATAGTACTGGGAGGTGGGCATGACGTCGCTTATGGCCATTATAATGGCATCAGAAGTTTTTTAAATCGTAATGATAGACAAGGAATTATTGGAGTCATAAATTTTGATGCTCATCTTGATTTGAGAAAAGTTATCGATATTGGAAATTCAGGAACACCATTTTATCAAATAGCGCAAGATGCTACGGCAAGAGGAAAGCAGCTACACTATTTACCAATTGGAATCCAAATAGAAGCTAATACTGCCCGACATTTTAATACAGCAATTGAGCTTGGAGTTGATTACATTGCAATTGATGATCTTAGCGAAAGTTATTATTCCAAAATTGATTCCTTTATTAAAAGTTGTGATGTGCTTTACATTACAATAGACATGGATGTATTTTCATCTGCATATGCACCAGGTGTAAGTGCGCAATCTCCAATGGGATCTTCCCCCAAAATGATATTGTCGATATTCAAGCATATTATGGCATCCAGAAAAGTTGTTAGTATGGATATTGCAGAGATGAATCCACTTTATGATCGAGATGGATTAACGGCCAAATTAGCCTCACGAATTGTTTCTAATACGGCTGAATCCTACTTTAATCTGTATGATAAGATCTAATATCACCCAAATTGGGGAATACATTCACCCTAAAGGGCGATTGTACAGACCCTATCGAATATAGAGTTTTGTGTTGTACAAAATGCAATACGCTGCAACATGAAAAAATAATTTTTATTTCTCATAGGACTCTCTCTACTTCTAACAGCCAATGCCCAAGAGATGGACTCTCTAATATTTAATCTCGAAGATATACACCTCAATATTAGACCTGATTCTTCTAATGGTAGCAGTCGGATTAATCTGGCAAGATTTGGTGATTATTGACAGACGCAAGTCAACTTTCAATATTGGTATGAGGATTATACTTTTGGACTAGGCCAATTACTGGCGGTATTGCAGAATGGAATTTGGGTGTCAATAGCGGCGAGTATACGGAGGGTGATTTTTCTATAGATAACAAGAGGATGTCCTTCGATCTATTACTATTAAAAAGAGATTTTATAATTAGAGAAGATAATGGATACGTGGGGATTGGTATGTTTAATCGCCCAGAAGCACGACTTCATATTGATCATAATGCTAATGAATTCGATGGCGATGTTCCAGGATTACTTGTCGGATCTCCAAGGTCAAGTAATTCATACATGACTATTCATAAGCCGAAGTTTGACAACAATGATGGAATAGCAAAGTTTGCGGAAAACGGTACTTCAACTGTTTATATTAATGGACCTTCTGCCTTTTGTCAGCTCTCAGTAAATGGTAGCATCTGGGCTAATAATTTCTATACATTTCCAGTTATCGTAATCGGGCTTCAAAAATTAAAATCTGCTGGTTCTCTATTAAATAAATTAAAAGTCCAATCAAATCTTAAGGTATACAATTCTACTGAAGAAGGGACTGGAATCAACATTGAAAGTCTTCTATTGTTAACTCCGTCTCTCGCAGGACAAACAGAATCTATTAAAGATGATGGCACTATTGTAACAGAAGATGTAGTCAACTATACTGGATTGATTCCGATTTTAGTTGAAGGTCATCAAGAACAATCCAAGGAATTGGAAATAGCAAATTCAGAAATCCTAGTACTGAAGGAACAAATAGCAAAATTAGAAGCACTCGTAATGAGCAAGTTATAGAAGTGACGAAGGATGCAAAGATTACTGAACCGTAATAAAATTATCCTTTCAACTGTCTACTCTTCTAATAGAAATATAAAAGTATTATAATATAGGAGCACTGTTTCAAGCTCATATCTCCAGAGAATTAGAGACCGTAGGCTTAGCCGAGATAGACGCTATTAAGAAAGTGAATCTGAAGATCTTGTTTTAGTCAGTCAATCGGATGGGCGACTCAACTACATTAAAAAATTGAAAAGAGAAGGCTGTTTATTTCTTCTCTGATCGTACCCAATAGTTTGTATTAACTGGTCGGGGCACATGGTCCATAGTATAATTACGTGGGTTACTATCGAGTTCGTTGAAAAATACGGAACCATTTTCATAGGTTTCTGAGCATTGATCACAGAATACACCCAGATGTTTTATTTTTGAGCTTAGCACACCAGACAAAAACATACTCAATAAAACCATGACAACAGTTACACCCAAAATTACAAATAGACTCTTCGATATATCGATCTTATCGGCGAAGATGAGTTCTATAATAAACCATAAGAGTATTATTACGGCGGCCAATACTGCAGATGTAAAGAAGCCATAGGCAATCTTCTCAAACCTTTCGACTTTTTTAGCTAATTGTTCATGGTTGTCAGGTTCTTTCCAATTCTTAATATCAAATGATCCACATTTATCGCAATACATATAATGTCTGTAATATTCAGTAGGATGGATTTCTTGATCGTTATCTCCTGTGATTGATAATGTTTTTACGCTTCCCATGTACCCCTCAATATTTGATAAAAACGAATTTAGGTCTTTACATTTAGTTTTTTCAAATATTGTTTTAAAACGAGTCATTGGTTCTGCTGTAATTATTGGTAATACCACTATACTTCTTGGGGCATATCATTTTCTATATTGATTGATGATCCTTTCGAAAATGAGAAAAGGCCTCTTTCAGAAACAGAGAACTGACAAAGGAATGTATGGTGCTATTGATCACAGAAACATTCTAAAAGATTTCCAGTCCTTCACTTCTGATTCAGAAAAGGTATATTTAGTACTTAACTATAACCGAATGAAGAGTCGTACCATATTGTTTATATTACTTTCTACCTATCTCTTTGTAGGTAAGACCAACCTCCAATCACAAGACAATGTGTTTCAAGAACTCGAGGCAATCGCCATCGTAGATCAAAAGATCATGATGCCAATGCGTGATGGCATCCGCTTAGCTACAGATATCTATAGACCTAAGACCGATCAAAAAGTGCCCATTATCTTTTCTCGTACACCTTACAATTTTAATTCGTGGGGAGATGGAGAGCAAAGAACGCGTGCCGCTCAAAGAGCCTTAGAGGCAGTTAAGAGAGGGTATGCCTACGTGGTTCAGAATGAACGAGGACGATATTATTCTGAAGGAGAATGGGATATCCTTGGAGTCCCATTAACGGATGGTTATGATGCATTTACTTGGATGAAGGATCAGACTTGGTCTAATGGAAAGATTGGTACACTGGGTTGTTCTTCTACAGCAGAGTGGCAGATGGCAGTCGCGGCTTTAGATCATCCTTCTCATGCTGCCATGGTGCCTCAAAGTTTTGGTGCTGGTGTCGGAAGGATCGGTGATATAAATGAACAAGGAAATTGGTATCGTGGTGGAGCAGAGCAGTTGTTATTCTTCGCTTGGTTATATGGTGTAGAACATGATAAGTTTAAACCACGCATTCCTGCAGGAGCAACTCAAGAAGATCTAATTAGGATTTCAAGGTTTTATGATTTGGCTCCGGAGAATCCACCGATAGATATGTCTGAAGCATTGAGTCATTTGCCAATTCAAGATATGTTGAAAAATATAAATGGCAAACGAGAAATCTTTGATAAAATGGTGCGCCGTAAGCCTAACGATCCAGCTTGGTTTGAGGGTGGAATTTATCATGATGATACGGAAATAGGTGTTCCAAGTTTTTGGTTTGCCTCTTGGTATGATGTGTCTATCACTCCCAACTTAGCTTTATTTAATCATGTTAGAAATAATTCTAAGGACGCATCCATCAGAAACAATCAATACTTGGTGATCGCGCCAACACTGCATTGTCGATATACTCGTGCCACTGAGAATACCATCGTTGGTGAACGCAATGTCGGTGATGCAAGACTTAACTATGATGAACAGATTTATGCTTGGTTTGATATGTGGTTGAAAGGAGCACAGAACGATTTTATAGAGAAAACTCCAAGGGTCCAATACTATACTATGGGAAGTAACCAATGGCAAGCATCAGAAACTTGGCCACCAGAAAAAACAGAACTGACCACCTTCTACTTAAACAGTAATGGAAATGCTAATAGCTCTTTCGGAGATGGAGCTTTGACTACATCTATGGCAAGTTCTGATCGCCCTGACAGCTTCAAGTATGACCCGATGAATCCAGTGCCTTCTTATGGAGGAAATGTTTGTTGTACCGGAAATGCTGTTAAAGGAGGTGCCTTCGATCAGCAACAAATGGAAACCAGAAATGACATCTTGGTTTACACCACGGATGCCTTAGAAAAAGGTGTAGAGATTTCAGGATTTATTGAGTCTACATTATATGTTTCATCGGATGCTAAGGATACTGATTTTACTATTAAGTTAATTGATGTGTACCCCGATGGGACAGCATATAATCTGGATGAAACGATACAGCGTGTCAGATATCGCGAAGGTTATGACAAAGAAGTATTTATGGAAGATGGCCAAGTTTATAAAGTGGACTTAACTCCGATGTCTACAAGTAACTATTTTGAAAAAGGACACCGCGTCCGTATTGAAGTATCCAGTAGTAACTTCCCTCGATTTGCTCGTAACCTAAATACTGGAGGGAATAACTATGATGAAAGTGAAGGTGTGGTTGCACGTAATAGAGTACATCATTCTGTGAAGTATCAATCCCAGATTAAGTTGCCGATGATTACTGAATAGAGAGTTGCAACGTCTCTGTTCAAAGATCTAATTCAGACTCATGTTTTTTAAACTTTTAATAAAGGATTTAAAATCTTTTATTCAAGCATGAAAGGGTGCGCTTACGTGCGCAAAATCGAAATAATATGCGATTCTCTCTCCTCTTAGTGATCATCTGCTCGTATGTCATGAGCATGTCAGCCCAAGACTTAGAGGTCTCAGGCAAGGCCAAGATCGGCACGATGATAGAAGACAATACTGTAGATAGTGTAGTCGTAAAGCAATCAGATGGCACCCTTGCAGTCAGACATATATCCTCACTCAGCGAGTTGCAGATCCTGAGTATATCCAATGACACAATCTTCCTTACGAATGGAGGTTTTGTAAAGCTTCCTGTTGATAATGTGAAAACGACCAATGAACTCCAAAATATCAACCGTACAGGCTCTACTGTAACCTTGTGATGGTGGCGGAAACTTTCAAGACAGCGTGCTGAACGAGGCTTCTGTCGGTGCGATGTTAGGCGATGATATCCGTGATAGTATAAGCACTATGGTGATGATTACACTAAAGGACACAAGTCAAGCTATACGTAGTGACATCGATGCCAATAAGGCTAAAGCTGCTGCCTTAATGGACAGCATAGCTATGCATCGAGAAGATTTAGTAAAACTATTTTCATCAGATACATCATCGATTAACGAGCTTCAAACTATTTCGATAATACAAGACAGTCTTGTCCTCAGTGATGGTGGCAGCAAGGTAGGAATAGACACGAGCAATACCAATGAGCTGATCACCAATCTCAGCACCACAGGCGACTCACTAGCCATCACTGAGGGTTATAAAACAATGAAAGTAATTGTAGATAGTAGCAAGACCAATGAATTAGAACTTCCTCAAAGCCCAAGTTCTGGAGATATGAATTACAGGGACGGTAGTGCATGGGTAAATGTTTCTGCAGGTAGTCAGGGATCATCCTTAAGATTTTTTAAAGGAGTGCTAACATGGGTTCCTGAAGTTGACCCTACTGATGTTTTAAACCCCTGCCACGGGTAAAGTATGGATGGACCGCAACTTAGGAGCTACCCTAGTAGCCGATAGCATTACCCATTCTGCTTCTTATGGCGATTTATATCAATGGGGAAGAGACTCTGATGGACATCAAAACAGAATATTCCCTGATACCACATCCATTTTATCAACTTCAGATAGACCAGGGCATGAGGCATTTATTAAAGTCGGTATTTATTATGACTGGCGAAGCCCAAGTAACGATGCATTATGGCAAGGAGTCAATAGCATCAACAATCCCTGCCCGGCCGGGTATCGTTTACCTACAGATGTTGAATGGGAGGCGGAACGAATAAGCTGGAGCAGCAATGATGCAGCCGAAGCTATTTCCTCACCGCTTAAGTTGCCCTTGAAGGGCTATCGCGAAGATCAAGATGGTACGCTCTACGCTCCTAGATGAGGGTTCCGAAGGCTACTATTGGAGTAGTACTGTGGACGGAACCTATAGTCGCGCCCTCTTCTTCGCAAGTGACGATGCTGGCGCATACATGAACCTTCGCTCCTTCGGTAACTCTGTACGTTGCTTAAAGGATTGACCCTATATAATAGCTACACGCAGTTACAGTAAAGCGGTATTCGAAAGGGTTGATCCTTTGATATAGTTGATTGTTTTGATAGTTTCTCTTGCCTTTCCACCTAATACGGGTGACAGGATGCTACTACTGTGCAAGCCGTCGAAATATATTCAAGGAAACGACACTTCTAGAATAGAAAAATAATATTGCACTAAGCAAATCGAGTTTACTAATTTATCCGCTCTCTGAGGTATTACATCTGACAACCAAAGAGCCTACCTCTGTTCGAATGTTTATGACTTCAATCCAATATGGTGCAGATCAGATGAAGAATATAGAGAATAAGGGTTTGATTTTCAACGTATTGAGTCACTCAACGCAAATAAGTCTATCCTTTCTACGCCCAAGTCTTCCTAACGGAGTGGATGGAATATTATGAGATCGGAGAAGATCCTCAATTTCCTTTTTGCCACTTTCCTCCACAGCGATAAGCAGTCCACCGCTGGTCTGTGGATCACAAAGTATAAATCTATCTTCTTGATTAGAGAGTTCTATGTCATGTCCATAACTATCCCAATTACGATTCGTACCTCCAGGTATCACACCATTTTCTAAATAGTATGCTACCTGCGGGACAACCGGAACATTGTTCTTCTGAACTATAGCACTTAAATTACTGCCATGACACATCTCAGTAAGATGTCCTAATAATCCAAAGCCCGTAACATCTGTCATAGCCTTTACACTATCAATATGTGAAAGTTCTATTCCTATTTTGTTAAGTTGAGTCATCAACTCAATAGCAATAGTCGCATCTTCTTCTCGCAATATTCCTTTTTTCTGCGCAGTAGCTAAAATCCCAACACCCAATGGTTTCGTGAGATACAATAGACATCCATCCATAGCGGTATCATTGCGCTTAAGATGATTGATATCCACTCTTCCAGAAACTGCCAATCCAAATATTGGCTCTGGGCTATCGATACTATGTCCACCGGCCAATATTATTCCGGCATCCTGACAAGCTAAGCGTCCACCTTCTACAACTTGTCTCGCGATATCAGGACCTAATTGTTTGATGGGCCAGCCAAGAATCGCAATTGCCATCATAGGACTGCCTCCCATGGCATAGATATCACTTATCGCATTGGTGGCAGCGATACGTCCGAATGTCTCTGGATCATCGACAATAGGCATAAAAAAGTCCGTCGTACTTATCAATGCAGACCCATCTCCAAGGTCATATACTGCCGCATCATCTCTGGACTCATTCCCTACGATGAGATTAGGATCAGAGGGAAACGTAATATTGGATTTTAGAATCTCATTCAATACACTTGGAGCTATCTTACATCCGCATCCTGCACCATGACTATACTGGGTTAATCGCACTTTTTCCTTCATGTCTATATTTCTGCCGCAAATTCTAATAATGCTTGTGCATTGAGCTTGGGATCTGTATGATCCAATTGTAAGTGAAATGGGGCTTTTTGCATCTTTTCAAGCCCTTTTCTATAGAGTCTATCATAGTATTTAAGACAAATAAGTGCCGCATCTTTATAATTACTACTATCAATAAGCTCAATAGCTTCTTTTGCATTTTTCCCTCCAAGCTTTCGAGTTATTCTATGAATGGCCTCCTTTAGTTCTTGATCACAATCGAGTTCATAATCTCCAACAAGTATTTCCGCTCTTAGTTCTTTCTCCATATCGATGAAGAACGTAGGGGCTTTTTTCATTTTATCAAAGAATTCATATGGTATCTGTACTTGACCTATCCGCATACTTTCATCTTCTAACCATATCCTACTATTGTGATCCATTTGCCGCAAGGCATTATAAAGATTATTAGAAAACTGTTCTGTAGAGGGTTGTTGAGACATCTTAATAGTTCCAAAAGCGGATCCTTTATGCTTAGCCAATCCTTCTAAATCTATAACTTGCTCTCCTTGTAATTCTAATTCGTGTAAGATGTGTGTCTTACCACTTCCAGTATAACCACCTAAAACATTTAGTTTCCAATCCTTTTGGAATTGTTGAATCACAAAATTACGATACGCTTTATAGCCCCCATTTATAATTTTGACATGCTCTATACCATTATCACTTAAATATTGGGCAAAAGCTTGACTCCGCTGACCACCACGCCAACAATGAACATAGAGCGGTTCATTCTTAGTAACAAGAACTTCAGAACGTTTTATAAAATCGTCTAATTTAGGCGTTACATAATTCAAACCTATCTCATAAGCTTTTTCTGGGCATACTTGTTTGTAAGTTGTCCCTACATGACTTCTCTCTTCATTAGTAAATAGTGGAATATTAGTCGCTCCTAGAATATGGCCTTTCTCATATTCGCCAGGAGACCGAACATCTATAAGTGGAGGGAGAGGATTTATAAGAAAGTATTCATCAATTTCAGAGGAATCAACCATGGCTGCAAGTATAGGAGGTATTCCTAACAATCACCGCAATCACAGATCATATACACAGCGAAATCCTAAATGGTTGAGCCCACTATCATCAGCCGTGGTCTGGTATCTGGATGGGATATAACCCTGACAGACGTTGTAGTCGCATAGAAAGCTTCCTCCTTTGATAATACGTTCCCCTTTATTCTCATCCATTGTTGTTGTCCATTCCCACACATTTCCGAATAGGTCATGAAGTCCTCTGGCATTTGGTGTAAAACTTCCAATAGGAGCAGTTATAGTCTTATATCCATCAAGCCCTTGATCTACCTTTGGGAACAATCCTTGCCATACGTTGCCAACGATGACAGAATCACCCGCATAGGAATCCCACTCTGCGGCACTCGGTAATCTTCCTCCCTTCCACGCACAATAATCACAAGCGTCCTTATAACTGACATGAACTACGGGCTGGTTTTCAGCAACTTTGTTTGCACCATCAGGATATGCCCAATTGGCTTTATCGCCAACGGTCCACTCTCCATTAGTTAGATCCCAGACACCTGACCATCCGAAACTATCTGCGGTCGTGGTGTATTGAGTCGCATCAACAAACATTGCGAATGCGCCTACACTTACTTCAAAGGTATCTATCAAGATATGAGCAGTTGACACAGAGCTTTCTTTCTGAATAACAGGTGCTGGCCGACTTGGCTTATCATTAATACATGCTGCAAGTGTCAATAAGAGCAAGATTGGATACAGAGAATATATTATTTTACGGTTCATTGATGGCAAATGTAAAAGTTCGATTTATAAGGATC
>JBLIDB010000153.1:0-11988 GCA_047634015.1 Saprospiraceae bacterium | reverse complement strand
TTCTATACTTTTTAATTCTCTGACTATTTGAGCATTGCATAGACCATGATCCAAGTGATCATAGCCCATATAGGAGCTCCATCTATCATGAATCAGGGTTCCCTTAGCTTGTTTTAAAATTCCCATTTCATTCATCCCTTCTCACCCTCTTTTTGTATGTCCTTGTAGCAAGGTTCTTATCTTATCGCTATATACATGTACCCAGTGGAGGGCTTTTGGAAACCATGCAACCCGTTTCGTCGCTGTGCAATACTACGCAAGGAGCACTCAAAGAGGCTTTTACTTGACTTACAAATCCCGACAAATGATCATTGAGTCCACTCCAGAAAGTCATAATATCGGGAAACGGCCCTTTTGGCGATATTTCCATTATTCTCAACTCCCCGATGCTCAGGCATCACCGAGGTTCGAAAAATAAAAATATCATCCAAAATCTTCCATTTTCTGATGATCCTCACTTTTCGGAGTGGACTCATCATATAATCCTTTGTTGAAATTACTGATGCTGCCTTGACTTATTTTATGACCATAGACTACTAGGATAAGCTCTGTTAATCTCTTATATGGGATTAGTTGATAGACATTTAAATAATTGACCATTGATTTTATCTTAGGGGCATACTGAACTTCTTGCTTGAGCTCTTTTGCTATCGGACTGCTTACTGAAGTTGCACAGCATAGAAATTGATAATTATAGACTAGATGTTGGGTGACATCTATTTTGGGCATAGGAATGTCCACTACTTGTCTTGATCGTTTATTTATAAAATGTAATTTCTTTGATTGACAGGATTGACAGCTCGACACAGGATGCTTCTCTATAAAATCCACCTCAGTAAACTTTGTCAACTTATTCCCCTTATGACCAGGCTACCCGCCGCGCTTTTTATTCCCTCCTTTGGTTTTTGAATGGCGGTCTGCTTTATTGAAAATGGAATCACTACTTGGAGGCTTGCTTGAATTATTACTATTCTGATTTAACTGTCGCCTCAATTATTCATTCTCTTTTTCTAAGATATTTAGCCTCCGTCGCACCTCATCAATCTCTTCGAATTGACTTTTAACCAGAGTAATGAAATTTTCGAATCGTTCTTCTAATTTCACAATCCAAAGCTAACAGATACAACCTATTACACATGTGCACAATCTGCCATGTGACCAACACACACCTCGTTGTGGAAAAGAAACCGTTTTTCCAAAACGAACGGGTGTGTAGGTACTTCCGAACTTAGTATTAGACCTAAAATTAAATCCTTATAAATTGCACCCCCCTATTGGCTATATCACAGCATACTTTTTCTCCCCATTAACGCGGGACAATGGGGTCGTATGTCCAAATAAGTTCTCCTTTTGAACATCAACTGAATATACCTTGCTCCATGTTCCGGTAAAATACATAACACCGTTGGCGACTATAGGCGTAATTTCTCATCCGCGCTTCGTTCCCAGGTTAATACTCCGTACTAATCCTAATTTATCAATTGTGGAACTTTTTTTTGGTTTAAAGAATCGTGTCTTGTTTCATCGTAAATTCTCTCGTAGGATAATCATTGCGAGGCGTATCATCAGCATTCAAAAAGGCTATAATCGTCAATTGTATTTATCCTATAATGATTACATGACCCAATGATAAGAGACAGTACGATTAGAAATATTGTAATGATTGGAATGTTAGACCAATTCATTTTGGTAGTTTAATTGAGCGGTTAATTCAATTCAATGGCTGCTCCTATATTTTACTAATTGATTCACTTCAATACTATTAAAAAAAATTAGCACGCGCTTTAATTAACTTGACCTACTCCCATTCGCCATTTAAAAACTCATGGATAGAATCATATAACCCCTCTGTCCAAATTGATTTTCTATCATAAACTCCAGCGGGAATATGTCTATTATTGGGCACGATCCAGAGATATGAATTAGGTATTGATTTATAGAAATCTACAGGAATTTCAATAGGAAACAAAGGATCCCTATCTCCGTGTATTATGAATGTCGGGCATTTAGTTGTTCTCAAGTACGGGGAAGTAAAGTTCATATCATCATAGCTAATAGACATACCGTTCTATTGATCTAATATCATTCTAATTTGATCTTCCCCGCTGGGGTGGAGGGCTTTCATGTAAGTAGATGAACCATCATATTTCTCATAGGTAGCTCCACTTAAGAATTGTCGGACTTCTTTAGTGAAGAAAGATGTGCCCGCCACAACAACCATTGCAGAAAACCGACACGTATCCATCGTTGCCTAATGCACAAGGGTCATTGCTCCAGAACATTGTCCCATGGCTTGGAACTTATCGATTTGTAAATGATCCATCAAGCCATACATGTCATCAGCAGACATTTTATGCGTAAATGCCCGTGACGGATTGGTTGAGTTCCCGTGACCTCTTAAATCAGGAATAATTAATTTGTAATTTCTGGACAAATCTTCGATCCATGGCTCCCATGATTTCCCTGACATAGTAAATCCGTGAAGGAGCAGTAAAGGTTCTCTTTCACCGTGAATTTCATAGTAAATTTTCACCCCATTCGTTTCAATAAAATTTCCATCTTGAGCTTCAATACCTACTAGCAGAAGGAGTAAAAATATTAGTCGGATCATTTTTTTATACTTTTTGAAAAAAAATATTGAATATTGTCCAAGTTCCGGAAGCTATGCCATTCCCCCCTTACTCTTTCCGCTTACGCAATAAGAACCAACCCGCCTATCTGGCGGGCTGGGATTCAATGGTTTTGCAATGAAAGGTAGCATAAGTATGTCTTCAAATTACTTCGTTAGCTTCGCCTCAAGTATCAAATTAAATGGTGTCTCAGCAGTTCTTGTCAAACTCGCAAAACCACCTTCTAACACTTCCTTATTTAATCTTGCTTCTCCGGCTTGTGCCCCAAGCGCCTTGGCGTTGGGTTGGCTGAGAGAAGAAGGCACACATATCATTGTAGAAAACCCATAAAATGTACTTCCAACGGGATTCAGATTATCTTCCAATTTATCGTTAGCGAATGGTTCGACAAGCATCCAACTTCCTGTAGGAGAAATGATATTCTTCACTGAAGCGGCCACGGCCGCAGGGTCACCCATATCGTGCAAACAATCAAAGCAGGTGATAAACTCATAACCACTTCCTTCTAACTTTGTCGCATCACCAACTTCAAATGTAACATTAGTCAACCCCAGTTCTCGGGCGGCGTTAATAGCATGCTCTATCGAAGGTGGGTGTATATCTATACCCACGAAATTAGAATTAGGATATGCTTCTGCCATTATAATTGTAGAGACCGCATGGCCACATCCAAAGTCGGCAACTTTAATTCCTTGCTGTAATTTCTCTTCTACACCATCAAGAGAAGGAATCCATGATTGCACCAAATTGTGCTTATATGATGGGCGGAAAAATTTCTCTGTACCACAGAATAGACAGTTGCAATGATCTCCCCAAGAAAGTCCCTCTCCTGTTTTAAATGCCTCTACCACACGAGGTTCGTCATGATAGACTGATGACACAGCATAGAATCCTCCTGTCATGATTACAGGGCTATCATTATCAGCAAAGACCATCGTCTGTTCTGGGCTTAATGAAAAACGCTCGGATCCTGGATCGTATTGTAGATATCCCTGAGCAGCTTGAGCAGAACACCATTCTCTTATATACCGTTCTGAAGTTCCTGTATGATCGGCAAGTTGTTGGCTGCTTAGGGGCCCTTCCTTGTCCAATGTGCGATATAGGCCGAGTTTATCTCCAACAATTACAAGGGCACCATTTACAGCGGCACCTAGGTCACCAACCATTTTTCCTAATAGCGCATTTAGTTTCTCTTCATTGACTTCTGCCATGATTAATTTTTTAGTGATCAAAAATCGAATTGAAAACCAACTCGAATAGCTATTAGCAATATTAGTCTACAAATCCTATTATGACTAGTGTCAATTTCTCAATCACTTACACTAATGTGTCAATTTGAAAAAATGTACTTGTGCTATTGTTGCATTTAAGCAACATGCAGAATACGTAAGTGCTTGATAATGAATTAGATACGTGTTGCACTGGGACTTTCTCCAAAAGTTTCTTTAAAAGCCTGAGAAAAATAGGGCAATGTTCTAAAACCTACCTGATAAGCTATTTCAGAGATGGGGAGCCCCGTAAAGAGCAACAGTTCTTTGGCTTTTTGCAATCGTACATGCCGGATATATATAGCAGTTGACATACCTGTAAGTGCTTTGATTTTCCGGTGCGCCTGAGAGCGACTAAGGGTTAGCTCACGAGATAAGTGGTGGATTGAAAAACTTTCATCGTCAAGATGTGTCAAAATGATCTCCTCTAATCTTTTGACAAAGCCTTCTTCTTTTGAAAGCACCTCTTCTAATTTCTGGCTGCTTAATAAAGAACTGCTATATTTTGCCTGTAGTGTTCGTCTGATCTCCATTAAGTTTTCCATCCGAATTTCTAACTCCTCTTTCTTGAATGGCTTAATTAAATAAGCATCAGCCCCATATGACAATCCTGATAGCTTATCCTCAGGAGTTGCTTTTGCCGTCAATAGAATGATAGGAATATGATTTGTTCTTTCATCTTTTTTTAATATTTCACACACTTCGAATCCATCCATTTCTGGCATCATCACATCACTGATAATCATATCTGGCAGCTCCTCTGTTGCCTTTTCTATTCCCACTTTTCCATTCACTGCTGTGATAATATGATACTTCTCTTCAAAGCAAGTCCGCAAATAATAAGTAATATCGATATTATCTTCTATGATCAAAAGTATGGGGAGGTTATGATCTATCTCTTCAGATTCAAAAACAACATGATCCAAAGCCATCAATGATGGCTTTTTGATATCAATGCTTTTAGGTTTAATTAATTGTGCATCAGTTGTCATTGGAAATCGCATTAAGAAAGTTGTCCCTGATTGCAATTCACTTTCGACACTTATACTGCCTCTCATTATACCCATCAATTCTTTTACAAGTGCTAAGCCGATTCCAGAACCTTGATCCCCATGAATAGGATTGACCTGATGGTATCTATCAAAAATATGAGGCAGCTCGTCTTTAGATATCCCTATACCTGTATCTTTTACTTTAATTTCCAGTTCTGGCTTTCCATTGGTCAAAGTTTTTTTAGCTACCACCAAGATATTTCCATACTCATTTGTGAATTTCACAGCATTAGAAATTAAGTTATTGAGTACTTTCTCCAGATGACCGGCATCGAAATCCAGGAGCAATTCACTTTCTTCAGAATAGAATTGCAATCCGACATTCTTTAACTTGGCATAAGACTGGTGCGATTCAGTTATATACTTCAGGAAGAAGATAACATCACTCTGTTGGATTTTAGAAGAAATCTTACCTGCTTGTAACTTGGATAAATCAAGCATTTGATTGACCAGCGCCAACAGGTTTTGACTGTTTTTCTTTATTAAGTTTATTTTCTTCTGAGGTTCCTTTTTTAAATTCTTTTCTAACGCTTCCGCCATTCCAGATATGACTGTTAGTGGTGTGCGGAACTCATGGGTAATATTGGCATAGAATTGATCTTTCAGGATATCGAGCTCTTTGAGTTTGAGGCTTTCGGCAACAGCCATTTTTTTAGACAACCTAAATTTATAGAATACATATCCTGTGCTTAACATTAGTCCTAAGTAGATTAAATACGCCCACCATGTGGCCCACAAAGGCGCGCGAATAGTGAGGTTCATTGAGAGCGGTTTTTGATCCCACTCTATACCTCTTGAGAACCCATTTACTTGAAGTTCATATTTGCCAGGTTTTAGATTTAGGAATTGAATTTTGGTGTCATTCAATATATTCCATGCCTCATCATTAGGAAGTAGTTTGTAAGCATAAGCTACGTTCTTCTGGAATCTGTAATCAATGGAAGAAAACTCGAGGTAAAATGGAAACTGATTATAATTAAATGTCAAATTTATATTATCAGCCATGGGCTCCAGCGTCACCTGAGTAGTATTGTCGAGCACTTTATCCCGCTTGCTTTTTACTCGTAACTTTGAAAAATAGAGTGGTGTCGCTATGTCTATATCTTCCAAATGAGCTGGATTAAAGTATGTGAGGCCAGCGATACCTCCCATATATATGTTGCCTTGTTCATCTTTAAATCTAGCATGAATATCAAATTCTGGGCTTTGAATACCATCTGCAACACTGTAATGCTCAAATTCTTCATTTTCAGGATCAAATTTTACTAAGCCATCATTAGTTCCAAGCCACAATTTATTATCATCATCATCCTGAATACCATATATTACAGCATTAGGAAGTTGATCCTGTTCGGTCCAAGATTTGAATTCATTATTACCCAAAAATTTATTGAGGCCATGCCGAGTTGCCAACCAAATCTGATTCTTGTTATCGAATAAGATATCATAAACCGAATTGTGCGACAGCGAATTTTCAAATTTGGGATCTTTATAGTAATTATTAAAAATAGGGACGCCGTCTACTTGGTTAGAAAACTCGAGGTGTGAGCAGCCACCCTGCGTGCCTACCCAAATGTGATTATTCCGATCGACACGGATACACTGAGTAAAATTGTTTACGAGAGAATTTGAGTTGTGGTTATCGTGTTTGTATTGAGTAATTTGGACTTTCCCGTTTGCATCCATCTCAAGTTTGAATACACCCTCTCCGTAGGTCGCACCCCATAAATTGTCATTATTATCCAGTGCGAGATCTTTGATAAAATCGCTATTAATGGATGTGTTGTTGTTTGGATTATGATGAAAAACAATAAACCGTGGATGTGCTGGATCAAAATCTTTTAATTCCATTAAACTAAGACCCCGTGTTGTGGCGATCCATAGCCTTTGATTGATCTCATCTTTTACGATAGCTCTTACTACAGAACCAGCAATACTTGTTGGTATATTTTCATCTTCTGTGATATGGTAAACGACATTATTTTGGATTAGGTTAAGTCCACCGTCGGATGTTCCGACCCACAACCCATGCTCATCTTTAAAAATAGAAAATATTACATTGTCATTTAGTAAATGCTGTCCACTTTTATTTTTAGAAATTGTCTTAAAATATGGGGGACTAAAATCTATAAGATTCAAATAGTTAGCTGTTCCTGCGAGTATCTTATTTGGCTCAAGAGCAAGCAAGGTTTGTACAGTATTATTACTTAAGCTATGATTATCATCAGAATTCTGTAGCTTCTCTATTACAGTTCTAAGTGTCCAATCAAAAAGATATAAGCCATTACCTGTAGCAATCCAGATTGACGTTTGGTCTCGAACTAAGAAATCGAGTACATGGCGTGTTTTGAAAGCGCCTGAATTTTCGAGTTCGATCATATCGACTTGACCGGTCTCATGCGCATACATAAAAAACCCAATATCACTTCCTATGAATAAATGTGTATCCGTATTATGGAGCGCCTGAATATGGCCCAAATCGCTTTCGATCAACATTGGATCGAGGGCAGTGCTATTGTTCAAGGGAAGTTTGTAGAGGTTTCCTTGATAAGCCCCTATCCATAAGTTTTGAGCCTCATCTACGAGAAGGGCTCCAAGCGACTCTTTTGGAAGTAGTAATGATTGCTTGTAGTCTTGGTCATTCACATGCTCGAGCCGGTGCAAACCAGAAAGTCGTGAAGCAACCCATATTGTGCCTTTCTGGTCTTCAGCAAATGCCGTTATAATTTCATTCGAGTCCCACGCATGTTGGAGTGATATGCGGTGAAAAACATCGCGTATGGGGTCATAATAGCTAAGACCGTTTCCGATGGTCCCTACCCATATGCCACCACCTCTATCTTCGAGGAGCTTATTAATGAGATTACCCGAAACTGTGTTTGAATCCGAATCACTATATTTATAATGGTTGAATTCCGTACCATCAAAACGGTTTAATCCGTCTTGAGTGGCTATCCATACGACTCCATTTTTATCATGTATGAGATCATTAGCAGACACTTGCGATAATCCATCTTGGAGGGTAAATTGTTTTATGCGAGGATTCAGATGGTCAAAGATTGTCGATTCAGACTCGGAAGCTTCAATAGCTTGTGACCACCCCCACTGCATAGAAAAGACGGCAATGCAACAAATAAGAAGAGAATCCCGCAATAACATGTTGATGCGATTAAAGCAAATTTCTACTAAGACCTAAAACTCAGCACAATTTGAGCGACCCGAATTATTTCGGATCACTTATAGCTATGATAGTTCGTATTCCCCTTTTCCTTATGACTGACATCAATTTACAAAATATTGCCAAGTCGTCCATCATAAGGATTCCACAATTTTATGGCGCGCCCAGCCTAAAGATTCTTTTCCGAAGAATGTATGCCGTCAAATTTTCCTCTTTATGTTTAAAGTAAAATGATTTGGGGGTTAGCTACTTTTTGTACTGCTCGTGAGCATAATCAAAGGCCTGCAACAAAATAGCACACGCTCCTTCCAATTCCTCCATCGAAATAATCAATGGTGGAGCAACTCTAAAACTTCGATTATTGAATAAAAACCAATCAATAACAACCCCTAAATTCAGTGCTTTGGCTACCACGTGCTTCAAGTATTTCCTGTTTGTTGTTTCCACGGCCATCATTAGGCCTGCGCTTCGGACTTCTTTAATGATAGGATGACTGGAAAGTCTTCTTTTAATGTAAGTTTCCTTTTCTCGAACGGACTGAATGATATCCTCTTCCAGGAGAACTTTCAGAGAGGCATATGCTGCTGCACAGCAAACAGGGTGCCCACCAAAAGTACTAATGTGACCCAAAGCAGGGTTCTTGATTAAGCAATCCATAATCTCCCGACTGCTTACCACACCAGCAATCGGCATGCCTCCTCCCATAGCTTTTCCAATCAAGAGGATATCTGGATTGATATCATACTTCTGATGCGCAAAAAGATCTCCTGTTCTTCCAAATCCAGATTGTATTTCATCGGCTATAAGTAGGATTTGGTGTTTTTTACATTTATCAGTAAGAGCCTTGAGCCAGGGGACACTAGGTAGCATAACCCCAGCTTCTCCCTGAACTATTTCTACCACAATTCCAGCTATAGAATCATCTAATCGATCCAAAGAATCTATATCGTTAAAATCTATGTGTCTCACCCCAGGAAGAAGTGGTAAATATGCGCTCTTGTAATCCTCATCGCTTCGTAAACTTTCTGCGCCTTGAGTTGATCCGTGGTAGGCATTGCGGCAAGCGGCTATATTATATCGACCTGTATATCTTTTCGCAATCTTCATGGCGAGCTCGGTTGCCTCAGTACCAGCATTCAGATAATAGACTGAATTGAGTTGATCTCCCAATTGATCAATAATCAACTTAGCAAACTGCACTTGAGGAGTTTGGACATGCTCTCCATATACCATGGTATGCATATACTTTCCAGCTTGTTCTTTGATTGCTTGAACAACATCTGGGTGTCCATGGCCTAAGGAACTAACGGAAATACCACTATTCATATCATAGTATCTTTTCCCCGCCGTATCGAACAAAAACACCCCTTCTGCTCTATCTATCTCTAACATCATAGGGAGTTCACTCGTCTGTGCTACATGCGAGAGATAGAGTTGGCGAACTGAGATCATATTTAAATATTACAAGCAGATATCAAACAAAAATGTCAAAAATAGGCAGACCAGCTTCTTAGAGAACAAATTTCATCTCAAAAGTATTAGTTTAACAAGGTTTTATTACCTGTTGAGGATATCTAATTACTCAATGGTATAATTTTGGTAGAGTATATCTTGTTATACCAGTCAGAGTCGTTTTAGATTTTGACCTGAATGACAGATTTGAACAACTGATTTCAACGAAATAACACAATGAAAGTAAATCTCCGTCTAAGTATTTCTCTTGCAGTATGTTGCCTACTTCTAAACTTCAGTGCTGCTCAAGGGATCGGTTTCTTTCATGGTACATGGGAAGAGGCCTTGATAAAGGCCCAAGAAGAAGAAAAATTAATTTTCGTGGATGCATATGCAGTATGGTGTGGGCCATGCAAGCGAATGGCAAAAAATGTATTTACCAAAGAAGATGTCGGGGAGTACTACAACGCTCATTTTATAAACATAAAGATGGACATGGAAAAGGAACCTGGAAGAGCATTTGGACAGACTTATCCAGTTAGTGCATTTCCAACGCTTTTCTATATTGATGAAAAGGGAGAAGTTTTAAAGAAAGTAGTCGGTGGAAGACAAGCGGATGGTTTCTTACAACTTGGTGAAGCTATAGCAGGGTCTTATGACAGAAGCGAAGATCTTGAAGTCTTGTACAATGATGGAGACAGAAGCTATGACTTGGTGCTGAAATATATTCAAGCGCTCAACAATGCCAATAAACCAAGTCTCAAGGTGGCAAATGAATTCCTAAGAGAGAATCCTGATATCTCTCAAGAACAAAAAGCTAATTTCCTATTTGAAGCGCTCACTGCTTCTGATTCGCGCATATTTGATTTATTTATCAATGACCGTGATGCCATTGAAGATTTAAAAGGAAACAAACTCGTTGCTCAAAAAATAGAGGAGGCTTGTTGGAATAGCATTCAGACGGCAATGGAATTCGAAGCTAGGGAATTAGTGGAGGAAGCCAAAACTAAGATGAAGAAAACACTTGGAGACAAGAATAAGGAGTTCGCATATCAAGCCGACTATGAGTATTCTAAAGCTGTTGCTGACATTGACATGCTAAAAGCCTCAAGCTTGAAAATTGCAAAAGAAATAGCTAAGAATGACCCAGAGCGACTTCATGATTTATGTAATGAGATCAGGCAGTACAAGTCTATTGATCAAAGTGTTCTGGCTACATCTGAAGAGATTGCAAAAATGGCGGCCGACAAAGGGAAGAATGCAGAGTACTACTTTACTTATTCCAAAATTCTCGCCGAAAACAATAAAAAAAAGAAAGCCGCTAAATCTGCTGAAAAGGCCCTTAAGAAGGTGGATAAAAACAGTAAAGAGGCAAAGGTGATTCAGGATTGGATTTCTACATTAAAGGCATAAGTAGTTATTGCTATTTATCCAATGAAAGCGTTACGAATCATATTATTCCTCATCTTGCTAGTATCTACATTAGTAGGCTCAGTCCATGCGAGTATTCGATTCAATGTTATGGATTTGGATGCAGCGATCGCATTAGCAAAACAAGATAACAAGTACGTCTTTGTTGATACTTATGCATCCTGGTGTGGTCCATATAAAGTCATGAATAGAGTCTTTGAAGAATCCGAGGTAAGTAACTACTTTAATGCTAATTTTATCAATGTAAAGATTGACATGGAAGGACCTCCGGGAGACAAAAGACTCTACGATTACGAGGGAGTTTGGCTTCCTACCTTACTCATTATTGATGGTTCTGGAATGGTGCTTTCAAAAATTGATCAACTCATATCAGGTTCCGAATTAGTAAAGTAAGCTAGTAGCGCTGTAGCTAGTAGCGCTGTAGCTAGTAGCGCTGTAGCTAGTAAGACTCCGATCGCAACCTCGTCAGTCCTCAGTAGCAATCCTTTCAATACTGGCAGTGCGGAAGGTAGTATTGTAGAACCAGAAGATTATGACCTTATAGAAAAAGAAGAAGTGATATATGTCTATGATGAAAAAGCCTCACGTCATGTATCACGAAGCATATTTACACCTTCAATTGATGGATGGTCAGCAGCAAAAGGTCGTCAACAAATATCTTTCGACTCAAAGTGATTGGAAAGAAGAAAAAAACATCAAATTTATATTTGACTTCCTCCAAAATGTAAAGTCTCCTCACTTCAAGTATTTCATCTCCTGGATTCAACTAATAAATGCAACGTGCACTTGATTGTCCAATATTTTCGCAAAAACTTCATTGGGTGATTTGTACCCAAACCTCTTTCTTGGTCGGTTATTTAATCAATAGAATTCCCCGATGCTTGCATCGATGGGTTAACAAAAAGTGCTTTGCGAAGCAAAGGTTATTAGCCATTGATTCGCGGGCTGCGATACTCCGTCCGCTTGCGGCGGGGTAG
>JBLIDB010000152.1:0-12057 GCA_047634015.1 Saprospiraceae bacterium | reverse complement strand
AAAACCTCCTCAAACAGGGCGATCACATAGATATTATATTTAATGACCTACCCATAAGTATGAATCAAGATGGCAATACTGCTCTATATCAAGATTTACAATACATCTCCTCACGCCCTCTAACCTCTCTAAATACTAATTGCACTCCTCTGGCTAGGAAAATATACTTATCCAAAGGAGAGATTATAATGGAAGGAGATCTATACTATGCACCAGAATGCTACTTTCAAGTATTTATCAAAGATGGAAAAGAACTCTATGGTAATTATCTAACTCCTAAAGGAGTGGCATTTGTCGCACAACTATTACAACAAGCCGAAGCCGTAAAACCTACACAATAAGTCCAAAAACAATATTGTGATGCTTTTTGGTAATTCTAATATAAATTTCTTACAACTTATTTTTGGTTTTCTTCTTTATTCCTTTACTCTTTCTGCTAATTTAGAAGGACAAGATAAAGTATCCTTCTATCTAATGGATAGGCTAAGGAAAAATCCAATTGAAAATGTTCACGTTTTCTTTGAGAATTCCACTTATGGCACGATTTCGGATCGAAATGGAATCGTCAAAATTAAAGTCCCTTCATATCTAAAGGAAGATCTATACATATCTCACTTGGCTTATGAATTACGTATCCTTCCCAATGCTGCATTTATAAATATTAAGAATAATGACACGCTCTTTTTGAAGCCCACTTCTATTGATTTAGCCAATGTAGTGATAACTTCATTTAGTGAAAAGAGCAGAAGAAAATATCTAAAGAAATTTAAAAAAGCATTTTTAGGAAATCGAAAAGAGGCCAAACAATGCGCTATCCTGAATCCAGAGGTTATTAATTTTAAAGAAGAGGAGGGAATAATCATAGCCACAGCAAGTGATCTGATTCGCATTCATAATAATTACCTTGGTTATGAAATCAACTACCTGCTTACCAAACTAACTATAGAAGCCAATGGTTCTGTGAGTTATGTAGGAAGATCCAGTTTTAAAGAACTTCATCAGTCAACTAAAGGGGGGCATCTTAAAAATAGAAAGAAGACATATGATTCCAGCCTAAGGCACTTCTTGAAAAGTATAATTGATGACCAATTAAAAAAGGACAAGTATAGTATGGACTATGCTACTAACGAAAAAGATCATTTAAAAGTTATAAAGTCTCTGTCAAGAGAAGAAATCTTGGCTTACGATACGATTAATCAAGTATATCATCTTTTCTTTCCTGATTTTTTAAAAATCACAAATGGCAAAGTGAAAACTTCCCAAAACAATATGCAAGCCATGCAACGTAATGGGCTTGAAAGCTCGAAATTTAATACGGGAGATTCGGGAACACGAGAAATAATCGTTCCAGTTATATCCTATCTCTTTAAGAATTCCAACTCCCTTATGGTAGATATTCATGGGCATGTACTCAACACTAAACAATTAAAAGAATATGGCTACTGGGCAGAACACAAAATCGCCCTTACACTTCCCTATGATTATAACATTCAAGATGCCACGGAAGAAATAGAAATCAAGTCTTTTAAAGAAGAAGCGCAACTATTTGATAAACTTCTTTATGAAAATAATACGGAGAAAAGAAAAGCGCTGAAAAATATTCAACTTACATGGAAAGTCGGCTATGTATCACTTCTTGTCGAATATCTACACTACGCACCAGATCCAGAAATCAGAAGAGAAGTAATTGCTCTCTTAGAGCGGCAGACTGATAAATATTTCGAAGAAGATTACTTCGCTTGGCTACAATGGATGTGGCAGTCAGACCCTTACTACCCTGCCTATTATGCTAATTTCAAAGCCGCACTTTATAAAAATCTTGATTTGAAATTTGAGCGATACTTTCAGAATAGAGAACAAGAAGCCAAAATTCGTCTCGATGAAATTTTATGGGGAGGAGTCAAGCAGGACGGCATCCCCCCGCTAAGGTTCCCACAACTTATTTCAGCGGATCAAGCTAAATACTTAGATGACAATGACATAGTATTTGGTATTAGTTTAGACGGAATTCATAAAGCCTACCCTAAAAGGATATTGGCTTGGCATGAGATGGTCGTAGATAAGTTCGGAGATAAAGATATCGCTGGGGTTTACTGTACACTATGTGGAACTGTAATCGCCTATGACATGCGCCATGAAGGCATTTATCACAATTTGGGCACAAGTGGCTTCCTCTATCGTTCGAATAAGCTGATGTACGATAAAGCCACGCAATCACTATGGAATACAATAGAAGGTAAACCTGTACTTGGACCTCTGGTTGACAAGAACATATCTCTATCTACTTACCCCGTTGTAACTACCACATGGAAGGATTGGAAGAATACCCACCCAGACACCAAGGTATTATCTCTGGAGACTGGCCAAATTAGAGATTATAGCGAAGGCGCTGCTTATAAAAGTTACTTTTCATCAGACGAATTGATGTTTCCTGTACCTCAAATAGATAATAGATTAAAAAACAAAGATCTGGTATTTGTTCTGAGAGATAGTGCATACGAAAATGACCCAGTTGCAGTTTCTACAAAATGGATTAAAAGAAAGAAGTGGTTCAGCACAACCATTAATGATTCCAACATTCTAATACTCAGTACAAAAGGTGGAGCCATCAGAGCTTATGACATCCAAAAATTCCAATTCACTAATTATAAAAGACAAAAACTAACGGATTCTAATAATCAAGAATGGGTAATAAGCGAATCCGCCCTCATTGGACCAAATGGAGAATCTCTAAAACGTCTTTCTGGGCATGAGATCTTTTGGTTTGCGTGGTTTAATACATATCCTGACACGAGACTTTATAAGTAATTATTTTAATTCTAAATGATCATCATAGCCTGCGGCGCATTTCCTTTTCCAATCGCTGAGAAGGAATCAAAAACCTCGACAATTAATACCAGCGCACGAAGCAGGCACCCGTACCCACTAATTAGTAAATCCGAGCTTCTTTCATCTGAAAATCCTGTAAATTTTCGTGAAATAATATAAAATTAATAACTAAGGAAATGAGTCCTCTTTATAGATTAAAAATTAGATTATTAGGTACGTTATATACCTAAGTATCAATCGGAAATTCAAAACAAAGGAATATGGATTAAACGTCCCATTTACATTGACCTCCTATACTTCCCTCCTACATCAAACAAAGCATTTGTAATCTGACCTAAAGTGCAGTATTTAGTTGCTTCCATTAATCCATCGAATACGTTGCCATGCTCCAGTGCCTTTTGCTGTAAGCTCTTCAGATGGGAAGTTGATATATCTTTATGTTTTTCCTGAACATTTTTAAGATTGAGGATCTGCAATTGCTTTTCGTCATCTGTAGATCTGATCACTTCTTCTGGAATGATTGTCGGTGATCCATCTGACGATAAGAAGGTATTCACACCGATAATCGGATACTCTCCACTATGTTTTAATGTTTCGTAATAAAGGCTTTCTTCTTGAATCTTACTTCGCTGATACATTGTCTCCATCGCTCCTAAGACCCCTCCTCGCTCCGTCAATCTATCAAATTCTAATAGAACAGCCTCTTCCACCAAATCCGTCAACTCTTCGATTATGAATGAACCTTGCAATGGATTTTCGTTCTTCGCTAATCCCAATTCATGGTTTATAATTAGTTGAATTGCTACTGCGCGTCTTACACTTTCCTCTGTAGGGGTCGTTATAGCCTCATCGTACGCATTTGTATGTAGTGAGTTACAATTGTCATATATCGCGTACAGTGCTTGTAAAGTTGTGCGGATATCATTGAACCCTATCTCTTGAGCATGTAACGACCTTCCAGATGTCTGAACGTGGTATTTTAATTTTTGAGAGCGCTCATTAGCACCATATTTTAATTTCATAGCCTTGGACCAAATACGTCTTGCTACTCTTCCGATAACTGCGTATTCTGGATCTATCCCATTGGAGAAAAAGAAGGACAGATTCGGTGCGAAGTCGTCTACATGCATCCCCCGAGAGAGATAGTATTCTACAAATGTGAATCCATTAGAAAGTGTAAATGCCAATTGAGATATTGGATTGGCACCTGCCTCAGCAATGTGATAGCCTGAGATAGAAACTGAATAGAAATTACGTACTCCGCAGTCTATGAAGTACTGTTGTACATCTCCCATGAGTTTAAGTGAGAACTCAGCACTAAAAATACAAGTATTCTGTGCCTGATCTTCTTTGAGAATATCCGCCTGAACAGTTCCTCTTACCGCCTTAAGTGTATCTTTTCTAATTTGGCCATAGACTTCCTGCGGAAGTACTTGATCTCCTGTGAGACCTAAGAGTAAAAGGCCCAAGCCATCATTACCCTCTGGCAAAACCCCATTATATTGTGGCCTCGGTAATCCCTTGCTATCATATTGCTTCCGGAAGGTTTCCTCGACTTGGTCTTCTATTGCGTTTTTCTTGATATAGCGCTCGCATTGCTGATCTACAGCAGCGTTCATAAAAAAGGCACAAATAGTAGCAGCAGGACCATTAATTGTCATAGAGACCGAAGTTCTTGGATCACTCAGGTCGAATCCTGAATAGAGTTTCTTGGCATCATTAAGACTTGCTATGTTTACCCCAGAATTCCCAACTTTGCCATAGATATCTGGACGATGTGCTGGATCATTGCCATACAGCGTTACAGAATCAAAGGCCGTAGATAATCTCTTAGCTGGCATGCCTAATGACAGATAGTGAAATCTCCTATTTGTACGTTCTGGTCCACCCTCACCTGCAAACATTCGTGTAGGATCCTCTCCTCTACGCTTAAATGGGAATACACCTGCTGTAAAAGGAAACTTCCCAGGCACATTCTCCTGCATAGTCCATCGCAATATGTCTCCCCAATCACTGTATTTTGGTAGGCAAACTTTAGGTATCTTGTTATTAGAAAGACTCTGAGAATAGTTTTCTATCTTAATTTCCCTATTCCTCACTTTATAGGTAAAGTATTCTGCCTGATAAGAAGCAATTGTTGAATTCCAATCTTCAATAACATCTTGAGACTCACGGTCGAGGTCTTTTAATAGAATATCTTTCTCCTTTTCTAATTTAGCTCGAAGGCTTTCGTCTTTCACAATGGTCGCTGATAGATCCAATGCATATAAATTACTCGCTACGGTACTCTTCTCCTCTACAGCCAGGTCATAATTTCTGTTAGTGTCAGATATCTCTGATAAATATCTCACTCGAGCAGGAGGAATAATATATTGCTTCTCTCCTAGTGCCGTTGGGTATTGATCTCCTATATCTACATTGAGTAATTTCTGAACTAATATTTTAAATAGTAAGTTGACCCCTGGATCATTAAATTGTGATGCAATCGTACCATAGACTGGCATGGTATCAACATCCGCCTCCCATAAATCTCGATTCCGTTGATATTGTTTCTTTACATCGCGTAGCGCATCCAGTGATCCTCTTTTGTCGAATTTATTGATCGCAATGAGTTCTGCGAAATCCAACATATCAATTTTTTCTAATTGCGATGCAGCACCAAACTCTGGAGTCATCACATACATAGAGAAGTCTGCATGATCTACGATCTCAGAATCCGACTGACCTATTCCTGAAGTCTCTAAAACAATTAGATCAAAGCCTGCATATTTTAATATATCTATAGCATGATCTATATCATTCGATAGAGCTGCATTGTATCGCCGGGTAGCAATAGAGCGCATAAAAATATTAGGATGGGAGATCGCATTCATTCTTATTCGATCCCCAAGCAAGGCACCGCCAGTTCTCCTTTTAGAAGGGTCTACAGATAAGATTGCTATCTTCTTCTTTGGAAATGAATTAAGAAATCTGAGAATCAATTCGTCAACCAAGCTTGATTTTCCAGCTCCTCCTGTTCCCGTAATTCCAAGTACTGGAGTTTTTATTTCTTGAGATGCAGTATGTACTTCTTGCAACCATGAAAAATTGGCATCTTCACTATTCTCCGCCATAGACATAGCTTTCGCTAAATCATAAGGTCTATCCATTTTTAACGTTCCTACATCTCCCTGAAAATCCTTTCCCAATGGTCGATCACAAGCCTCCAGCAAATGATTGATCATCCCCTGTAATCCCATATCGCGACCATCATCCGGAGAGTAGATCCTTTCAATTCCATATTCATGAAGTTCTTCTATTTCTTTAGGATGAATGGTACCTCCTCCACCACCGAATATTTTGATATTCTCCGCTCCTCTCTCCTTCAATAAATCGTACCCATACTTAAAGAACTCAATATGCCCTCCTTGGTAAGAAGTAATGGCGATGCCTTGTACATCTTCTTGGATCGCGGCTTCTACAATTTCTAATACTGGTCTGTTATGCCCGAGGTGGATCACTTCAGCTCCGGATCTCTGTATTATACGTCGCATGATATTGATCGCAGCATCATGACCATCGAATAAAGATCCCGCTGTTAATATTCTAATTTTATTCTTTGATTTATAAGATATTATTTTTTCCATAAGGAGGTAGTTGATCTTAGAATTAAAAATGGTTAAAAAACAACGTTAGGAACTACATATTCATTAAAAGGTAAGCCTAAACTTTCGTAATAGGCATCACCGAAATATGATTTAAAAGAATCCACCCCTTTCGGAGTAAAATGTGGCAATAATAGGCTCCATATGATCTTATCCCAACCAGGCTCATCCTGCAGATCAGACACGTCATTGGTTATCTGCCAATAGAACGAAACCATCCAATAGGTCTGAGAAATATTATAGTAGGTCCCTGGTACAGCTTCTGATTTCATATTACCAATCTGAATAGAAAGCTGAATCATATTCATCTGATTACGAATATTATCCTCTCTGAATTTTACGATATGATTCTTTACTTGAGGATGCATCAGTAAGTGCCCATCAAAAAATATGAACGCATATCTGCGTTGTAACCTATGCAACCCTTCCGTAGCCTCGTTTAAGCTTTTCCAAGAAGGGATCTTTAAGGCATCCTGATAAAGGGACTTATTCTCTTTATCCATTTCTTCCACTAGTGCAATTAGCAGATCTTCCTTTTGAGTAAAGTAGTACGTTAAATTCCCGCGACTGATACCTATGCGTTGCGCAAGCGTGTAGAGCGTCGGTGTTCCAAATCCTGCTTCGTTAAACACTTCTCTACTAATCTGGAGAATCCGATCTCGTGTAGACATGGTCGTTGATTTCACAATAATATTCTCGTTTTAGTCAAAATTGCTATTATTTAGTCATTATTGCTAATCATTTTATCAAAAGATGGAAATTATGCATTTGTTAGGGTCTGACAAGACCTGTAATACTCCATATATAGAAAGCAACTATTGACTCAATTTTTACAAAAAAAATGTCTTAACTTATTTTAATTCAGATAGAGTTTGCAATGCGAATAAGTTGATTCCATTACCTTTACATAATTTAAAGTGAGGATATCGGAGACAAACATCTTGCAAAGTTGCCTTACCATTCCTAAAACTAATTCTTGCAAAAAGAAATAAGATCCCCTTTGATCATGCTAAAATCCATACCAGTAGAATCTAATATTGTACACCGTGGTATTGTATCGATTGATACGATGACTCAAGCTATCCGAGAAGGTTCGAGGCAAGCCGTAAAAAAAGCGATTGAAAGTCACCGTTCTGGATTCATGTTCTCTTACGAGTCTTCACACTATCAATTGCATGTTGTAGATCGCTTTGCTTTGTATCCTCTCTTTTATACAATCAGTGATGGCATTCCAATTGTTTCTCAAATAGTAGATGAACTATTACCATATCTTAAGAAAAAGGTACTCCATCCAGAAGGCTACTATGGAACTGGTGGTATGGGCAAAGGTAATCGTACACCATATACCCCTTTCGTAGGTGTGATGCGTATACCTCCTGGCCACTTTTTGGAGTATAAAGATGGACATCATGAGCTCGTTTGTTATTGGTCTTTTAAAGATCTTGATGATCGACCGTATCAAGGCAGCTATGAGGATGCTTGTGATACATTGGGGGCTCTTATCAAACAAGGAGTGGATCGATGCTATGCGCATAATCCCCAGCTAGCTGTGCATCTAAGTGGAGGCTTAGATAGTGGGTCTATCTCGGCACTACTAGGACAAGTAAAGAAGGATACCATCCACGCATATGCACATGTCAAGCCCGATGCTCCAGATAATCATCCTACTTTTGAAAATGGCTACCTTCGAAAATATGTCAAACACTATCCACAAATAAAAATTTGTAAATCTCACAAACTACCTTTGGAAAAAGAAGCCCAACTGGCGATACACTCGGCGTCCAATTGGCACTCTGTAAAACATGATAGCCCAGAAGGACGCATCTGTCAAGATCTGACCTATAGAAAGATACCTTATATTCTCTCAGGAGTAGGCGGAGATGAACTTGCTAGCTATGGACACGGACATCAGTCTTCTAAGCAAAGTATAGACAGTGATGGGGACGCCCGAAAATTTATGTATCGTCAGATTTTTCTAAAACGCAAATTTCGATTTTTAGTAAAAGGTGTAATTGGGATGGATGGCCCAAGGATGGATAGTATCGCGCAAACCCTTATGCTCTCTCCTTTTACGAGCAAAAACAATAATTATCATCCCTCTTTCCGAACTAATGTGAGAGAACTTAGAGAAGGTAACCTTATCAGCCTCTATTGGTTCCCATCCACCTATCACTATCGGTTGCGAACACTGGAGAAGAGTTACTTCACTGTGCGTTCTGATATTTGGAACTTCCTATCTCATTACTATGATATTGATTATATGTTTCCATTATTAGATGTGGATCTTGTAGAGTTTTGTGCAAGCTTACCGCGCAGTTTTTTTATAGGAAAACCTCAACGGCAGATGATCAAAACAGGCTTAATGAAATACCTCCCCGAGGAATTACTTGGAGGAGGTAAACGCCCTAGTTATCTGCCTCCACAAATAGTGAGTCAAAATATAAATACACAAAAGGATGACTTAGCAGCAAACCAATTAGAACAGATACGTCAGTTAGGAAATACGCTGGCGGCGAGCGTATATGATCTCGATCATATGAAGCAAAAAATAATGCAGTGTCAGCATCGCCTCAGCCGTATACCTAACAGTTGGTCAAGGACTAAACAAACATTAGAGCGAGAGATCCAACAAGCGCAACTTTACTTGCGGCAGGCGGACTATGTAAACACGCATTTCGAGGATATCGCAATAATATAAAAGCAAAATATCTTATTCCAAATGAGTTTGGGCTATTATAAGCAGTATATACTTGGATAATTACCCACATTTGAATAATTGTCCTCTATACTATGTCATTAAAATCTATCATTAACAATATAAAAAGGTATGCCAAGATCGTCATGATGCGATGGCCCTTGATATTGATAATGATAATCCTCTGTAGTGGGGCTATATACATGATAGTAGATAAAGAGACGTACTACGTGTCTCAATATCGATTCTTTTATGAGTCAATTAATACTTCAGAAATTGTTGCACAGATGACAAAAACGTTATTGCAAAAAAGAAGAGGGATAGATCAGAGTATACTAAGAAGAATCCAAGCAAGACGAAGTGATCGCTTACGAAAAAAGGCCGCAAATAAGATGATCGCTATAACGACCAGTCAAACAGCCATTTATGAGATACTCTTAGACTCCATAACATACGATAACCACACTGATCTTATGGCCCATAATATGATAGATCTATATATGCCTGATCGGGTGAGCAAACTATCGGGAGATTCTCTGAGTATAAAAGACTTCCGGACTTTAAGACGGTTGCATCGAACACTTTATAATAAGAAAGGCACGGGATGGATATCCTTAAAGTATGATCTGGATAGTCGAGTCTTTATCTTACGCACAAAGACCCCAGATAGGCAGTTTACAGAAAATTTGATCAAGATGATGTATGACAAAATTGTCTTTACTAATGAGGTGGAAGAAAGGGCCGCTATCATAAATAAGTTAACCAATACTCAAAAGGACTTATCCAAATTAGATACTTCAATCCAACAAATAAATATGACTTGGGCCATAGAACGAGATAGAACCAGAGCTTTTACTAGTCAGATATCAAGGTTACAGCTGAAGCAAATGGTTGAGAAAAGGAGATCTACGTTTGAAGATCGTAGAGAGAAAGAAGATACTTATTACCTCCTTAAGGAGCTACTGAAGCTTTATAAACATTCAAAATTTGAACTCATCGATCATAGCTTTGAGCCTGTGATAATAGCTCCTGAAGTATTCAGAAAAATTTTATCTGCAGTCCTTATTAGCTTGATATGCAGTATATTATTTATCATTGCAAGCTATGCAATAAAGGAGATCATGACGGATTAGGCAAATCTCTTCATTGGATTTATTATTATAGATGTCATCTATCAAAAACCAAATGTATCATACTATATTGAGAGCCCTCGGGTTAGTTTGGAAAGCAGACCAAAAACATAGTATCTACTTAGTCATTACTCAGGTATTACTTGCCTTTCTTCCTATAGTTAGTCTTTATCTGATGAAGGAATTAATCGATAGTATTGAGTTATTATCGCAGAGTAGCAAGGAGATTCGGGCAGCAATATATATTTTAGTCATTTACATTCTTGTGGAGATCGTCACCGTCTTGGTCACTAATATCAATGGATATATGAACGAAGCCTACCAACAAAAGGTCCAAGATTATATCAGCAGATTAATGATCCAAAAATCAGCGAATATTAATTATAGTTACTACGAAAGCAATGAATATTATAACACCTTACATCTCGCTCAAAGAGAGGCCGCCTTTCGTCCATCACAAATGGTTGGGTCTCTTAACTCGCTATTTTCCTGCATTTTGTTGTTGGGCTCATTGGGTGTTCTCTTTCTCACCTTGCATTGGTTGATCAGTGTAATTTTTCTTTTTCTATTTGTCCCCTTAGCCTTAGTAAAGTACTACTACACCAAGCGGATTCATCAACTGAAAGTTAGAACATCTGAATTAGAACGCAAGTCTCATTATTACAATCAATTACTGAGTCATAAAGACTATGCTAAGGAGGTTCGAATTTTCAACCTAGGAACGTATTTTACTAACTTATTTAAAAACTTAAGAAAGGAGCTCTATCATCTTAAGATCAACTTAAGTTATAAACAGTATCAGTCAGTCTTCTTAGTACAGATTATCGAGAAACTTGTCTTAGTGGGCATCCTCATATACATCATCTATCAGAGTAGCAATGGTCTCCTGAGTATAGGAGCAGTAGTCATGTATCTAACAGCAGCTCAAAAAAGCCAATCTACAATGAAGGGCTTGATCCAATCCCTCATCAGTATATTTAATCATAGACTATTTATCAGTCACCTTTTTGAATTTTTGGATTTGGAAGAGGAGGATATCAGATCAGAAGGAATAACAGGTCAGATTACAACTTCTCCTATTATCGAAAGTATTACGTTTCAGCAAGTGGGGTTTGTATATCCTGACTCTAGGAAGTACGTACTCAAGGGCATCCAGACCACGTGGAAGAAAGGACAAGTGATCGCTATAGTGGGAGAAAATGGAAGTGGTAAGACTACGTTGATAAAAATACTAAGTAGATTATTTGACCCTACTGATGGTCAGATTCTAATCAATGAGCATACCGATCTTACACATATAGATAAAGCCACATGGCGCAAGAAAATCACGGTCATCTTTCAGGACTATGTCAAATACCATCTCAGCATAGCTGAAAATGTAAGCGTATCTGATATTAACAAATCTAATAAAGAGGACGTAAATGACGCCCTACTCCTTGCAGATGCAAAAGAGATCGCTGAAAGTTATGAACAGGGAATCAACCAAAATCTTGGTAAAAACTTTCGCTCAGGAACACAGCTAAGTGTAGGACAATGGCAGCGACTGGCATTAGCCAGGACCTTTTATAAAGATTCTGAGATTATAATACTAGACGAACCAAGTAGCGCGATTGATCCACTTGCAGAGTCACGGATATTTTCTAATCTAAGAGATATGGCTCGTGATAAAATCCTGATACTTATCACCCATAGACTTTACAATCTACAGATAGCAGATCTAATCATTACTATGGACAATGGAGCCATAGCTGAAGAAGGA